>NZ_SFBO01000067.1:0-155645 GCF_007095705.1 Microcystis sp. Msp_OC_L_20101000_S702 | reverse complement strand
TTAGATGAGTGGTTATACAACGGTGGTCCCTACCAGTTAGTCATTTTCCACTTCTTACTAGGTGTCTTCTGCTACCTCGGTCGTCAGTGGGAACTGTCTTTCCGTTTAGGAATGCGTCCCTGGATTTGTGTCGCTTACTCGGCACCTGTATCCGCCGCTACTGCTGTATTCTTAATCTATCCCATCGGACAAGGTTCTTTCTCTGATGGTATGCCTTTAGGAATCTCTGGAACCTTTAACTTTATGTTCGTGTTCCAAGCAGAACATAACATTCTGATGCACCCCTTCCATATGTTAGGTGTTGCCGGTGTGTTCGGCGGTTCCTTGTTCTCCGCGATGCACGGTTCGTTAGTAACTTCTTCCTTAGTGCGTGAAACCACTGAAATCGAATCTCAGAACTACGGTTACAAATTCGGTCAAGAGGAAGAAACCTACAACATCGTTGCCGCTCACGGTTACTTCGGACGTTTAATCTTCCAATACGCTTCTTTCAACAACAGCCGCTCTCTGCACTTCTTCTTAGGTGCTTGGCCGGTAATCGGTATCTGGTTTACGGCAATGGGTGTTAGCACCATGGCGTTTAACCTCAACGGTTTCAACTTCAACCAGTCGATTCTCGATTCTCAAGGTCGTGTAATCGGTACTTGGGCCGATGTGCTGAACCGCGCTGGTATCGGTATGGAAGTAATGCACGAGCGCAACGCTCACAACTTCCCCTTAGACTTAGCTAGTGGTGAACAGGCTCCCCTAGCTCTGATTGCTCCCGCTATCAATGGTTAATTCCTAGTCTGAACGAAAAGGCACTCCCGCGAGGGGGTGCTTTTTTGTTGTTAGAATTATGATAAGCGTTGCTGAATTAGGCGATGATTTGATAATTTTGGATTGATCATCCTGAAGTCTTTTTTTGGATTGTTAGAACTATCTGTAAACATTAGAGTTCTTGCATAATTAATTTTTGATAGTTTAAAAATGAGAAGAATAGGCATAAAATTGCATAAAATCCCTGAATAGAGCATTTAATTGATTAATGATCATTCTTAATTCTCCTGACTACTGATACTAAATCCAGTTATTAAAAACTGATTATTTATTCCCCTTTGCCTTTTGCCTCTCCTCATAACTAGCCTGTACTCAACGGATTTAGTATGACTACTGGCTCGTGACTCCTCACCTAAGGAAAGATTTTTGATTTTTGCAAGAGATCTAATCTATCGATTTTGATCCCTAAAAGCTGACAGCGGACGGCGGAAATTAATTGCGGTAAAAAGAACAAAAATGATTACAATCGATACAAAATATCAACGACTAGGATTAAATGGCTACTCATATTGTTACTGGTGTCGCGGGTTTTATAGGTTCTAGCTTGGCAGAAAAGCTTTTAGAACAAGGAGATCAGGTGATCGGTATCGATCAATTTAACGATTATTACGACCCCAGTTTAAAGCGCCAAAATGCCCATATTCTAGCAAAATATCCCGAATTTAAGTTAATTGAAGCGGATATACAATCCCTCGACTGGAGACAACTGTTGCAAGGAGTAGAAGTATTATTCCATCAGGCAGCCCAAGCAGGAGTCAGAGCAAGCTGGGGTGATGGATTTCGTCAATATACCGAAAGGAATATAAATGCTACTCAAATTATCCTTGAGGCCGCTAAGGAAACCCCTTCTTTACAACGGATGGTTTTTGCTTCCACTTCCTCGGTGTATGGCAATGCGGAAACGATGCCGACTCCGGAAACCCTTTGTCCCCAACCAGTTTCACCCTACGGCATCACCAAATTAGCGGCAGAAAGACTCTGTTGGCTATACCACCAGAATTTTAACGTTCCCGTCACTGCCTTGCGTTATTTCACCGTTTATGGACCGCGGCAACGTCCCGATATGGCTTTCCATAAGTTTTTTCAAGCCGCGATCGCAGGTAAACCGATTGGCATCTACGGTGATGGAAAACAAACCCGCGATTTTACCTTCATTAGCGATGCTGTAGCCGCTAATTTAGCCGCTGCTGTAGTGCCGGAAGCGTTGGGTGAGGTGTTTAATATTGGTGGTGGTAGTCGCGTGGTTTTGCTGGATGTCTTGGATACCATGGAAAAAGTCATCGGTAAACCGATCGAGCGACTGCATCAAGGATTGGCCCGGGGAGATGCCCGTCACACCGCCGCCGATGTCACCAAAGCGCGTACTATTCTAGGTTATAATCCCCAAGTCTTTTTAGCCGAAGGATTAGCCCAAGAATGGCAGTGGATTCAGGGATTATATTGTTAAGTTAATTAGGGTTGGCCGAATATCAGTGGAAGCCTTTTGGCGATTGCTAGATGACTAAAAATAAAAGAGTGCTGATTTTAGGGGGAACAGGGGAAGCGGCGGTATTAGCGGCTAAAATTGCGGCAATTCCGGGTATAGATGCCATCGCTTCCTTTGCCGGTCGCACGAGAGAACCGATTACTTTCACAACTCCCTCTCGCCGGGGGGGGTTTGGTGGTGCCACTGGGTTAGCCAATTATCTGCGGCAAGAAGGCATTGATTGTTTAATTGATGCTACCCATCCCTTTGCCGCACAAATTTCCTTTAATGCCGCTCAAGCCGCCTCGGATTGTGGTATTCCTCGATTAATGTTAAGTCGTCCAGCTTGGGAAAAAGTATCTGGAGATAATTGGATTGAAGTAGAAAACAATCAAGCGGCGGCGAATATTTTACCAGAGTTAGCACCGAGGATATTTCTCACTATTGGTCGGCAAGAACTGGCAAGTTATGCACACTTAAACAATATCTGGTTTTTGATGCGGATGATTGACCCGCCAGAACCAGATGTCATCGTACCGATTGGAAAATTATTGTTGGAACGAGGGCCTTTTTCCTTGCAGTCAGAGCGCTCTCTTTTACAAGAATATAAGATTGGGGCGATCGTGAGTAAAAATAGCGGCGGTGATGCCACTTACGCCAAAATTATCGCCGCTAGAGAGTTGGGAATAACCGTGGTCATGGTACAACGTCCACCTGTACCTGAAGGAGAAAAAGTGGCGGATGTTCAAAGTGTCCTGGCATGGTTAGAAAAAAGATGGCTCTCTTGATGAGACCTCTTGCAAAAATCAAAAATCTTCCCTTAGGTGAGGAGTAGGGGGCTAGTGTATTAGTATAATAGACTGGAACTTAATATAGCACTTTTCACATCACTAAGGTATCGACAAGTTTTGCCAACAAAGGGTTTAAGCCCCTTGCCTATGGCTCATTCTAATGAAAACTGCTATAGTAAGTAGTCATGCAAAATAAATTTTCTAGTGAAGATAGGCAAAAGGCAAAAGGCAAGAGCTTTATCAAAATGTGTAATTAATTTTGCTTAGGTACTTATAATAGATAATAGTCTAATAGTTTTCTTTTTCCTCCGTCACCAGAGTAATACCTGTCCATTCTCCCTTCTGATCATAAGAACGAATTAGGCGCTGTCTTTGAGTAGGAGAAAGCAACCAACCCACCTCTAAAACAAAAGGATGACCAGCAGTAATTTTCAGAGGTGTATTACAGGAAGCTCCATCGGGCAGCATCAGAATTTGCACCAGCAGCTGACTATTTTCAAACAACAATCTTTGTCCCTCAATACGAGCGCTAGAAGTGATTTGATGATCACCAAAAGTCAAAGTTTGCGAGAGATAATTATCCCCCTGACGCTCGATCGAGATATGGGTAGAATAGGCAGCAGAATTATAAAAATCCCGTCCCGTTGTCACTGCTTGTCCTCGCCATTGACCCAGTAATTGCTCCACCGTTAACATCGGTCTTTCTGGTGACTGAGAATCAACTAACTTTTCCCGAATTAAAGTCAAGCGATCGAACTCACAGCGTTCATTAAATAACTGTATGATTCTTAATCGTCTTTCTCCAGAGATTAAGCCAAATTCTGCTCCGAATTGTGAGGAAAAACTACTAAAATATAGAGAACCTTGACAAAAAGCTCCCGTCTGGCTAAATAGAATACCCTGATGCAGAGAACTATACTCTAAAATTAAATTTTCCGGCTCTCGATCGCTGTAGAGACGGCGAACCAATTGACGAATCGATTGATTATTATTAATGCCTTGCAAAGATACCAAAGTCGGGGTATCTTCGATCAAGTCGCCTTGGGGAGACAGACGAGTAAAAGAACCTTGCCATTGACCGAGATTTTTTAGTAAACATTCCCACTGGGAGAGCATAATAATTGAGGTAATTGGGGGAAATAGGAAAAAATACATGGGAACAATTCGATTAATGCACGCCAAA
Organism: Microcystis sp. Msp_OC_L_20101000_S702; assembly: GCF_007095705.1. Lineage (NCBI taxonomy): Bacteria > Bacillati > Cyanobacteriota > Cyanophyceae > Chroococcales > Microcystaceae > Microcystis > Microcystis sp. Msp_OC_L_20101000_S702. Next base: position 151,387 of record NZ_SFBO01000067.1, on the reverse strand, counting down.
CTCCATCGAGTGCGCGTCAGCGAGGCTAACGTCGATTATGTCGGCAGTATCACTATCGATCGAGAATTGATTGAGCGGGTCGGTATTTTGCCCCTTGAAGAGGTGGATGTGGTCAATCTTAGCAATGGTAAGCGCTTTTCCACCTACGTTTTTCCTGGCCAAACCGGGGAAATTTGCCCTAACGGTGGTGCTGCGCTGCTCTGTCAACCCGGAGATATTTTGATTATCTATGCCTACGAACAACGTCCGAGGCAAGAAGTTCTCGAAAACGGTCATTTTGCCAAAGTTCTCGTCGCTGATGCCGAAAATCGCTGTCAGCAATTTTTTGAACAGAGCCTAATTCCCCGGAGTGATGGTCAGGGAGTGGAATTTTATAGCCGAGAATGCTGATTCTTGTCCTCAATTTGTTAACTTTCCCGTCATAATAAGAATAAGTAATGTAAACTTTCTTAGAATCAGCCCCCATGCGTGTAATTCTCATGACCGGTAAAGGAGGCGTGGGTAAAACCTCCGTCGCCGCCGCTACAGGACTCCGCTGCGCCGAACTTGGCTATAAAACCCTAGTTCTCAGCACCGATCCCGCTCACTCTCTCGCTGACAGTTTCGATCTCGAATTAGGTCACGATCCTCGTTTGGTACGTCCCCATCTTTGGGGAGCAGAATTAGATGCACTAATGGAGTTAGAAGGCAACTGGGGCGCAGTAAAACGTTATATTACTCAGGTATTGCAAGCTAGGGGTTTAGATGGAGTGCAAGCGGAAGAATTAGCGATTTTACCCGGAATGGATGAGATTTTCGGCTTAGTTCGCATGAAACGCCACTACGATGAGGGTACTTATGATGTGTTGATTATCGATTCCGCACCCACGGGGACAGCTTTACGATTGCTGAGTTTGCCAGAGGTGGGCGGTTGGTACATGAGAAGATTTTACAAACCTTTACAGGGAATGTCGGTGGCATTGCGACCACTGGTGGAACCTTTTTTTCGACCGATCGCCGGTTTTTCCCTACCGGACAAGGAAGTTATGGACGCTCCCTACGAGTTTTATGAGCAGATCGAGGCTTTGGAAAAGGTTTTGACCGATAATACTCAAACCTCGGTACGTTTGGTGACAAACCCCGAAAAAATGGTGATTAAGGAGTCTTTACGCGCCCATGCCTATCTAAGTCTCTATAATGTTTCTACCGATTTGATTATTGCTAATCGGATTATTCCCGACAAAGTAACCGATCCTTTCTTTGCTCGTTGGAAAGAAAATCAACAGGGTTATAAACAGGAAATTTACGATAATTTTCATCCCTTACCGGTTAAGGAGGTTCCTCTCTACTCCGAAGAAATGTGTGGTTTACCCGCTTTAGAAAGACTGAAAGAAACTCTTTTCGCCGGGGAAGATCCGACTAAGGTTTATTACCACGAAAACACCATTCGGGTAGTTCAACAGGAAAATAATTACAGTTTGGAGTTATATTTACCCGGCATACCAAAGGAACAGATACAACTAAATAAAACTGGAGACGAGTTAAATATTCGCATTGGTAATCACCGTCGTAATTTAGTTTTACCCCAAGCTTTGGCAGCCCTGAAACCTTCCGGAGCAAAAATGGAGGATGATTACCTGAAAATCTCTTTTAGCAACGTGGTAAAAGTTTAATTTCCCCAGATTGGGTGGAGCTAAGGGGAGTGGGGAGCTTTTCAGTGATCAGTAAACAGTGAACAGCGAACTGAAAACTCAAATTCGATCCCTGATAGCTATCTCCCCTCAACCGTCTCGACTAGGAAATTAATTTTGCACGACCACTTATCTCTTGGATTTGGTGGGTAAAATGTACTCTAAGATATATTCCCCCTAGCGCGGGGGTGGAACTAACCACAAAGACACAAAGGACACAAAGATCGATCCTATGTAAGTTAAACTTATCACACAGAACCTAGAAGAGCCATTGTTCCCTCACCCCAATTCGTGAAATTCCTCATTGCTGCGATGCAAATTCCCCACCTGCCTAGGTGTCCGGGTGGGGACTGACGCGGGATCGTTCACCCTAATTTCGGTAAACCCATACTATAGTTCTGGACCCTGGCATTGAGATTATAGCTGATTTCGCCTTTTTGCAGGAGAGAACGGATAAAATGTTCCAGATCTGAACCGATGCGACGGAGATTATATTCGCTCAGTTCTTCCCCATTGTAGGACTCTACCAATTCATCAAACTTACTATAAACCTTATTGAGAGCTACTTCTTCCCAATTAAATTCATTATCGGGATCCACATCAAGAGTCAAAACATTGTTACTCTCGATTAATTGATTATTTTTTACTTCAGCCGTATAAATGCGAATATGACGGGTCGTGGATTTTAACAGCATGGAATCTTCAGGGTAAGTTAGACGCTATGTCTAAGATTTTGCCATGATTTGCGGCAATGGGGAATTGGGGAATTGGGGAATTGGGGAGATTGGGAAGCTGTCTCATCACCCTATCTCCCGAACAATGTTTACGGATCGACCAGAAACGTGATACTATAATAGATTGCAGTGTTTAAGCAGAGATCACGAGTCCTATGGCCTTAACCCAGACCAAAAAACAAGAACTAATCAGCCAATATCAGGCCCACGAAACCGATACAGGATCATCGGAGTTACAGGTAGCTTTCTTAACCGAGAGAATCAACCAACTGACCGAACACCTGAAAGCTAACCCGAAAGACCACGCTTCCCGTCGGGGATTACTCCAGATGATCGGTCGTCGTCGGGGACTGTTAACCTATATTCAGAAGAAAGATCAACAACGTTATCAAACCCTGATTGGTCGTCTCGGAATTCGCCGTTAAGCTTACCCCCTTTGCATCCCTACCATGGCCTCTGAATCGAAATCGACGGAGAAAAAAGAGCGTCTTCCCTTTGAGCCGCGCCAAAATAAGCGAAAAACCCCGAAAATTGCCCCTAGTCCCGTGCCACCGCCGATAAAAAATCGCTCCGAGGAAACCAGCTTAAAGGCAATTCCGCAAGCGGTCAGTCAGCGGATGGCCAAACGGATGGCGGTATTTTGTGGCATTCCGACAGTATTGGGGATAACTTCCTTTTTTGGCTTCTACTGGATTATTAGCCACAATCTTCTCGAAATCCCTTCCTACGTCGCCATGCTCGTCAGTTTAAGCCTATTTGGTCTAGGTTTTATCGGTCTGAGTTATGGCATCTTCTCCGCTTCTTGGGACGAGGATCGGGTGGGGGATTGGCTAGGATGGCAAGAATTTCAAGCTAATTTTGGCAGAACGATCGCTGCTTGGCGGTCCGGCAAAAAAGAAGTGGAAGAAAAATAGATAACCTCTAGAAATCGTCAACAATAGAGATTAAAGGAAAAAATAAAGGGTTAATGCCATGATTATTGTCATGAAAGTTGGTTCCCCGGAAATTGAAATCGAGCGCGTCAGTGCCGAATTCGAGGCATGGGGATTAAGTCCTGAAAAAATCGTCGGTAAGCATAAAGTTGTCATCGGTTTAGTCGGAGAAACCAGGGAATTAGACCCCCTACAAATCCAAGAATTAAGCCCTTGGATCGAAACCGTCCTGCGAGTCGAACAACCCTTCAAACGCGCCTCTTTAGAATACCGTCACGGGGAATACAGCGAGGTTTTAGTCCCCACTCCTAACGGTGTTATCCCCATCGGCAGAAATCATACCGTTAGCATTGTCGCCGGCCCCTGTTCGGTGGAAAATGAAGCGATGATCGTGGAAACTGCCAAACGAGTGGCGGCGGCTGGAGCGCAATTCCTCCGGGGTGGTGCCTACAAACCCCGCACTTCTCCCTATGCTTTCCAAGGTCACGGGGAAAGCGCTTTAGAATTACTAGCGGCGGCTAGAGATGCCAGTGGTTTGGGTATTATCACGGAAGTAATGGACGCGGCGGATCTCGATAAGATTGTCGAAATAGCCGACGTGGTGCAAGTGGGGGCGCGCAATATGCAGAATTTTTCCCTCTTGAAAAAAGTTGGGGCGCAACCGAAACCAGTCCTACTCAAGCGCGGCATGGCGGCCACTATTGAAGATTGGTTGATGGCGGCAGAATATATCCTCGCGGCAGGAAATAGCAATGTCATTCTCTGCGAACGCGGTATCCGCACCTTTGACAGTAAATATACTCGCAATACCCTAGATTTATCCTGTATTCCCGTTTTAAGAACTTTAACCCACCTGCCGATCATGATCGATCCTAGCCACGGTACGGGTAAATGGGAATATGTACCGACCATGGCCATGGCTTCCCTGGCAGCTGGGGCCGATTCCTTGATGATCGAGGTGCATCCTAACCCAGCCAAGGCCCTATCCGATGGGCCGCAATCCTTGACTCCCGACCGGTTCGACCAGTTAACGCGGGAGTTAGCGGTCATTGGTAAGACGATTGGGCGTTGGCCCCAGGTTCCGGCACTGGTTTAATTAAGATGATCAGGGGGTGAGTCAACCCCCTTTTTTGGGCATAAATTTCGCTTTTCGGGGCAGTTATGGTGACAGTTCCTCTGGAGTTAAATACTAGCGAAATCCGGGCAGAAAGACGGGTTACTTTTTATCATCTCAATTGGTTATCCTATCAGCAAATTTTACAGGCCCTAGGGGAAAATAATCGCGCCCATTTATTTTATGATCGTGGCACTTTAGAGATTACTATGCCCCTAGAAGAACACGAGTTTTATCGAGAATTAATCGGACGTTTTATCTATTTTTTGGTGTCTGAATTGGGTTTAAAAATTAAAAGTCTGGGTTCCACAACTCTAGCTAGGGAAGATTTAGAGCGAGGAGCAGAACCGGATAATGCCTACTACATTCAAAATCAAGCCAAAGTGCTGGGAAAAAGGATTAATTTAACTGAAGATCCGCCCCCAGATTTAGTGGTGGAAGTGGATATAACCCACACGGATATTAATAAATTAGCACTTTATGCCCGTTTGGGAGTGCCAGAATTATGGCGTTTTAATGGACAAATCTGGCGCATTTATCGGTTAGAAAATGGGGTTTATCAGGAAGAAGAATTTAGTCCCACTTTTCCCCTAGTTCCCAAAACTAAACTCTATGAATTTTTAGCTACTGCTAAAGAGGATGAAGTGAGGGCAGAAAAGAATTTAAGAGCATGGGTTGTTAGTCAACTAGCTGAAAGTTGAGGTAATTATGGTGACAGTTCCTCTGGAGTTAAATACTGAGCAAATTAGGGGCGAAAAACGGGTAGTTTTTAATCATCTCAGTTGGTTATCCTATCAGCAAATTTTACAGGCCCTAGGGGAAAATAATCGCGCCCATTTATTTTATGATCGTGGTACTTTAGAGATTACTATGCCCTTAGAAGAACACGAGTTTTACCGAGAATTAATCGGATTATTTATTCGGATTTTGGTGGTAGAATCGGGTTTAAAAATTAAAAGTCTGGGTTCCACAACTCTAGCTAGGGAAGATTTAGAACGAGGGGCAGAACCTGACAATGCTTACTATATTCAAAATCAAGCTAAAGTGCTAGGAAAAAGGATTAATTTAACTGAAGATCCGCCCCCAGATTTAGTGGTGGAAGTGGATATAACCCACACGGATATTAATAAATTAGCACTTTATGCCCGTTTGGGAGTGCCGGAATTATGGCGTTTTAATGGACAAATCTGGCGCATTTATCGGTTAGAAAAGGGGGTTTATCAGGAAGAAGAATTTAGTCCCACTTTTCCCCTAGTTCCGAAAACTAAACTCTATGAATTTTTAGCCACTGCTAAAGAGGATGAAGTGAGGGCAGAAAAGAATTTAAGAGCATGGGTTGTTAGTCAACTAGCTAAAAATAATTAACTAGGGTTTGCGGCAAAAAGTTTGTTGGTGGGGTTAGGGGTTAGGAGCCGGTCGTCAGGAGTCAGGAGTCAGGAGACAGGAGAATTAAGAATGAGTAATAATTAATTAAATGGTTTATTTAGAGATTTTCTGCCAGTTAATCTGGCTCTCCCCTACTTGTGGTCATAAGAAAAAGTTATGAAAAAGTCAGAGATTCAAATTTTCCTAGCTCACGCTAGTGAGGACAAACCAGCAGTTTTGGCACTGCATGAGCGCCTTAAGCAAGCGGGATATAAACCTTGGTTGGATAAAAAAGACCTGATTCCGGGTCAAATTTGGCGAGATGAAATTCCGAAAGCGATTAAAGCTAGTCAGATTTTTCTCGCCTGTCTGTCAGCGAAATCAGCTAATAAGCAGGGATACATCCAACGGGAGTTGAGGATTGCACTTGATACCTTGGGAGAGATGCTACCGGGGACAATTTTTTTTATTCCCATGAGGTTAGAAGAATGCGAAATTCCTGATCTGCGACTTGCAGAAGTTAGCTTGAATCTGCAAGATATTCACCGGCTTGATTATTGGCAAGAAGACGGATTTGAGCAACTAGAAAGAGCAATTGGCTATCAGTTCAAGCTTGAACCGGAAGAGCCAAAACAACTGTTATCAGTATTTAACTTTGAGGTGGTGGGAGTAAATGCGAAGGGTGAGCAAATCAAAAAAGAGTCGAAACAGTCCCAATATTTCAGGGAAGATCTGGGCAAAGGCATCACCTTAGAAATGGTCGCCATTCCGGGGGGAACTTTCCTGATGGGAACAGAAGATGAGGAAATCGAAAGACTGGTTAAAAAATTTAATTGGGAAGGATTTAGAAGGGAAAGACCACAACATGAAGTAACTGTCCCACCCTTCTTTATGGGTAAATACCCCATCACCCAGGCCCAGTGGAAAGCGATCGCCTCTCGCACGGATTTAAAAGTTAAACAAGACCTTGATTTCAAGCCAGCCTATTTTAAAGACCGTCCCGATAGCGATCGCCGTCCCGTAGAACAAGTCAACTGGTACGATGCCGTCGAGTTCTGTGCGAGATTATCAAAACTAACGGTTCGGGAATACCGACTACCGAGTGAAGCGGAATGGGAATACGCTTGTCGTGCTGGAACCACCACCCCGTTTTACTTTGGGGAAACCATTACGGGGGAATTGGCTAACTACAATGCCAGTAATACCTACGCCGATGAACCGAACGGAGAATATCGAAACGAAACAACTCGCGTGGGACAATTTCCCCCAAACGCCTTTGGACTGTACGATATGCACGGCAATGTCCGGGAGTGGTGCGCCGATACTTGGCACGATAACTATGACGGTGCGCCGACGGATGGCAGTGTCTGGATAGAAAATGGTAATGATAATCGTTCTCCTCTGCGGGGCGGTTCCTGGGGCTACAATCCTACTTACTGCCGTTCCGCGATTCGCTACGACTACTACTTCCGCCGCGTCAACCGCATCAACAATTACGGTTTTCGGGTAGCCTGCGTTTTCGGGAGAACTCTCTAACCCTTTTTCCTTTTTCCCCTTTTACCCTCATTCCCTATTTTTTCTTTTTTCTTTTCTTTCCCGCCCTTAGGCGGGTCGATTTTGTAGGGGCGAACTCGACCCATTTGGTCGATTTTTGCTTAACAATTGTCAAGGATTGTTAAGATGCGCTTACCCTGCACTTTTCCCCTAGTTCCCAAAACTAAACTCTAGGAATTTTTAGCCACTGCTAAAGAGGATTAAGTGAGGGCAGAAAAGAATTTAAGAGCATGGGTTGTTAGTCAACTAGCTAAAAATAATTAACTAGGGTTTGCTGAAAAAGTTTGTTGGTGGAGCCGGTCGTTAGGAGACTCCGAGACAGGAGAATTAAGAATGAGTAATAATCAATTAAATGGTTTATTTAGGGTTGGCTGAATAAATGTGAAATGTAGGCAAGGTAAGGGTTTTGTGGCTCTTCTCTTGAAACAGGTGCCAGATTTTGAGAGAATCGTCCTTCAAAACCTTGCGTCTTCATCGGCCCGCGTCCTGTAGGGGCGAAGCATTCGGGCAATAACCTATCGGTGAAACTGGAGATTTTCTATCCGAATGCTTCGCCCGTACTTTTTCAGCAAGCCCTATTTAGAGATTTTCTGCCAGTTAATCTGGCTCTCCCCTACTTGTGGTCATAAGAAAAAGTTATGAAAAAGTCAGATATCCAAATTTTCCTAGCTCACGCTAGTGAGGACAAACCAGTAGTTTTGGCACTGCATGAGCGCCTCAAGCAAGCGGGATATAAACCTTGGTTGGATGAAAAAGACCTGATTCCGGGTCAAATTGGGCGAGATGAAATTCCGAAAGCGATTGAAGCTAGTCAGATTTTTCTCGCCTGTCTGTCAGGGAAATCGGCTAATAAGCAGGGATACATCCAACGGGAGTTGAGGATTGCACTTGATATCTTGGGAGAGATGCCACCGGGGACAATTTTTTTTATTCCTATGAGGTTAGAAGAATGCGAAATTCCTGATCTGCGAAGTGCAGAAGTTGGCTTGAAGCTGCGAGATATTCACCGGCTTGATTATTGGAAAGAAGACGGATTTGAGCAACTAGAAAGAGCAATTACCCATCAGTTCAATCCTGAACCAGAAGAGCCAAAAAAACCCGTAATCGTCACTCCACCGTTATCAGTATTTAACTTTGAGGTGGTGGGAGTAAATGCGAAGGGTGAGCAAATTAACAAAGAGTCGAAACAGTCCCAATATTTCAGGGAAGATTTGGGCAGCGACATCACCCTAGAAATGGTTGCCATACCGGGGGGAACATTCACGATGGGAACGGAAGATGAGGAAATCGAAAGACTGGTTAAAAAATTGCGTTGGGAAGGATTTAGAAGGGAAAGACCACAACATGAAGTAACGATTAAACCCTTCGACCTGGGTAAATATCCTATCACCCAGGCCCAGTGGAAAGCAATCGCCGACCGCCAGGATTTAAAAGTTGAAAAAGACCTTAACCACAACCCAGCCAGTTCCAAAGACCGTTCCGATAGCGATCGCCGTCCCGTGGAAAAAGTCAACTGGTACGATGCCGTCGAGTTCTGCGCGAGATTATCTAAACTAACGGGAGGGGAATACCGACTTCCCAGTGAGGCGGAATGGGAGTACGCCTGTCGTGCTGGAACCACCACCCCATTTTACTTTGGGGAAACCATTACGGGGGAATTGGCCAACTACTGTGCCAGCAATACCTACGCAGAACAAGCGAAGGGAGAGTATCGACCAGATACGACTCCCGTGGGACAGTTTCCCCCAAACGCCTTCGGACTGTACGATATGCACGGCAATGTCTGGGAATGGTGCGCCGATACCTTTCATGGTAATTATGACGGTGCGCCGACGGATGGCAGCGTCTGGGTGCAAAATGGGAATGATAATTCTTCTCCTCTGCGGGGCGGTTCTTGGTTCGACAATCCGTATTACTGCCGTTCCGCTTGCCGCCTCAATTACCTCCGCCGCGACTTCGGCTACTACCATGTCGGTTTTCGGGTGGTGTGCAGTGCTGGGAGGACTTTGTAGCAGAAAAGAATTTAACTTAGTGTCAACAGACTTGCAAAAATTAGGTGGGCAATGCCCACCCTAATCTTAGGATGGCGGTTTGTAGGTAGAAGCAACGGATAATTCCTTTAATTGCTTGGCTGCCACTGTTGAAGGTGCAGAAGTGAGTAAACAACTAGCTTGCTGGGTTTTCGGGAAAGCAATCACATCGCGAATCGATTCTTCTCCTGCTAACAACATCACCAAGCGATCTAAACCGTAGGCGATACCACCGTGGGGAGGGGTTCCGTATTCAAAAGCTTCTAACAAAAAGCCGAATTTATTATAGGCTTCCTCTGGGGACAGACCGATGGTAGCGAAGACTTTTTCCTGTACTTCCCGTTGATAGATCCGCAAACTGCCGCCACCGATTTCAATACCATTAAAAATCATATCGTAGGCTAGGGCGCGAGCGTGGGCTAGATCGTCTAAATCTTCGGGATTGGGGGCAGTAAAGGGATGATGCAATGCTTCTAGGCGTTTTTCCTCGGCGTTGTATTCAAACATCGGGAAATCCGTCACCCAGAGGAGGTTGATTTTCTCCGGATCAATTAATCCCAATTGTTCCCCTAAAACTAGGCGTAGGCGGGATAGGGATTTATTGACTGTATCGGTATCTCCCGCCCCAAATAAGAGCAGATGCCCCGGTTTTGCGCCAGTCTTCTCGATTAAAGCCTGTTTTTGTGCCTCTGTCAGGTTATCTTTAATCGCACCGATGGTATCAAAATCGTAGTCCTCGCGCACGCGGATGTAGGCGATTCCCTTCGCACCCGCATCGGTGGCTTCTTTGAATAAATCCCCACCCGGTTTGATTCTGACGTTAGAAATCGCCTCGTTACCGTTGGGAATCGGTAAAACTTTCACCGTTCCCCCACTAGCGATCGCACCTGAAAACACCTTAAATCCCGAATCGGCAAAAATCTCCGCCACATTGACCAATTCCAAGCCAAAACGGGTATCGGGGCGATCAACCCCATAGCGATCCATAGCCTCAGCATAGGTTAAACGGGGCAGGGGGAGGCTTATATCGATATTTTTGACTTTTTTGAAGATATGAGCGATCAAAGCCTCATTGAGGGCTAAAATCTCGCTTAAGGAGAGAAAACTCATCTCCATATCCAACTGAGTAAATTCCGGTTGACGATCAGCACGCAGATCTTCATCGCGGAAACAGCGAGCGATTTGATAGTAGCGATCCATTCCCGACACCATTAATAATTGCTTAAATAGTTGCGGTGATTGGGGTAAAGCGTACCATTGGCCGGGGTTGACACGGGAAGGAACCAGATAATCCCGCGCTCCTTCGGGAGTCGATCGAGTTAAAATTGGCGTTTCCACTTCGATAAAATGCTGTTCATCTTCGAGAAAACGGCGCATTTCCTTGACAACTTGGTGACGTAGTTGTAAATTCTGACTCATACGCTCCCGGCGTAGGTCTAGATAGCGGTATCGCAAGCGCACATCTTCCCGGACTGATTCACTTTCGGAACTGGAGACGACAAAAGGCAGTTGTTTAGTAACCCCGTTGAGAATCTCGATGCTAGTGGCGTAAATTTCGATTTCTCCGGTGGCAATGCGCGGGTTAAGGGATTCGGGGGGCCGTTGACTGACTGTTCCCGTCACCTTGAGGACATACTCGTTTCTGACGGTTTCAGCGATGGGGTAGGAAGCGGGGGTTCGTTGGGGATCACTGACGATCTGGACAATACCACTGCGATCCCGCAGATCAATAAAAATAACGCCACCGTGATCGCGACGGCGATCGACCCAACCGAAGAGGGTGACACTTTTTTCAATTTCGATCGCGCTAAGGTCGCCACAGTAGTGAGTTCGCATAGTCTAACTAGAGAATTACTTATATTACGAATGTAGTATAGAAAGGATGTGGCCAGAAAAAAATCAGACGGCCTTGCTTATTATGCCAGTATTTTGTCGCCTTTGTCCTCTTGTTTAGGGTATTTTTATGGTCTTCTAGTCCTCAGCTATCGGCTTTTCGCAGATGGGCTATAATCAACAAGGCTCCTCTAGCAGTTACCAATTTTGAACGATTAAAAACATGAATTGCTTAGAAAAAAAAATGGTGCAACTGTTAAGAGAACTCAGGGAAGATCACCATGTTTTAGGGGTAAAAGCGGAATTCGAGACGGAAGGAACCCGACTGACGGAAGCGATGCGGTTGAAAGAAATTAGTCTGCAAGCGGGGGTGGATTTTAATCTGAAAATCGCTGGTTGCGAAGCGATCAGAGATATCTTTGATGCGGTTAATTTAGGAGTCGATCGCTTGATTGCTCCCATGGTAGAAACAGCCTACGCTTTACAAAAATATCTGCGGGCAGCTAGGAGGATTTTAGCTGATCAAGGGGTGGAAGATGTGGAGTTATTGGTTAATATCGAAACGATTACTGCCTGTGATAATTTTCAGGAAATGTTGGCGATTCCAGAGATAAAATCTCTCCATGGTATCGTCATCGGACGGATGGATTTAGCCTGTTCTTTGGGATTAACTCGCCGGGATGTGAATAGCGAGCAAGTTTTGGATCTGGCTTTACCTTTGGCAAAAAAAGCTAAGGCTGCCGGTTTGACTGTTGCTATTGGGGGTGGAGTATCACTAGATTCTTTACCGTTTTTCAAAATGTTCTGCCAAGGACATTTTGACCGATTCGAGACGCGCAAAGTTATCTTTGATTGTCCCCAAGCTTTGGATAATTTTAGTTTAGCTTTCCAAAAGGCGATCGAGTTTGAATTACTCTGGCTAGAGAATAAAAAAAATTATTATGGTGCTATTGTTCGTGAAGATGACCAGCGTTTAGCAATCCTCCATGATTTACTTTTTGGTTAAAGATATTCGTCCTTCGATCAACCGCTCAAAACCTAGGCAGCAAAGTTATACGGATGTGGATTCATTGGCTCTTCTCGACTTTGTGTAATAATTTTTGCTTATGGAATTGTGAAATGCTTATCGGGCAAGACTTTTATGGCTGTTTTGCCGAAGAAACTATCAGTATAGACCTCGTTTCCACACAGAAACTAGAAGAGCCAAGAAAGCCACTTATTATGAATAACTTCTGTTAAGTAAGTAGTTATAATTAAATTGAAGATAGATTTTGCCTCTGATCCCCCCTGCACCCCTTGATAAGGGGGGTGCCGATAGGCGGGGGATCCCCCCTGCACCCCTTGATAAGGGGGGTGTCTGACAACTTTTAACACCTACCTACTTAATTATTTTAAGGTGGTGATTCGGTAGTAGTGAAAAAATTAAAAATTATCTCTCTAATATACCGTTTCTCTCTCTATCACTATGAATACGGTCTTATCCATTAGTCACATCTTTCTTAACATTTTAACCCTTTGTAGCACAGGGCTTTCAAAACTCGATTAACAATCTATAATATTCCTGGTTGACACCCTTACTGACAAAGAAAAAACTGAAATCAAGTCAGGATAAGGGTTAGAATACTTACTGACAAAATTGTTAAGAAAGATCCCTATAAGGGATAGGGTACTTATTAATTTTCCTGCATTTTTCTGCTCACTTTGTTATTTTCGCTTTTTTGCTCTGACACCAGATTTTTTGTTCTCGAGGATTTCTCGGTCTTTTTTCACCATTTCTTTTAAAGAGTAACTCCACCGTCCACAGGTAAAACCACACCTGTCATATAGGGGTTGATAATCAAACTCAATACTGCTAGGGCGACTTCTTCGGGTTGCCCTAAATGTTCGACAGGTAGGGCAGAAACCGCCCATTTGCTCAAGTCCGAGCGTTCTGAATCACCTTGACTGCTCCAGATAGTTGTATCTTCTATTAATCCGGGGGCAACAACGTTAACGCGAATAGGAGCGATTTCTAGGGCGAGGGCGCGTCCAAATACGGCTACGGCACTATTAGCGGCGGCTATGACGGAAATTCCGCCCATTTTGGAATATTTGAACATAGTAACGCTGGATGTCAGGGTAATAGAACCGTCCTTGGCCAAAGTTTTCAGGGAGCCACGCACGGCTAAAAAGGTTGCCCAGAATTTCTCCATACCTCCCCGGGCCGTTTCTGTGGTCATTTCAGTTAATAAGGCTCGCGGCATATTTCTGTCTCCCAGAGAGGTGACTACTAAATGGTCAAAGTTGCCAATTTCTGCAAAAAAGGTATTAACAGAATCTTCTTGTAAAAAATTAACAGTTTTGGCTTCAATCTCCCCGGAAATTAGGGCAACGGCGGCAGCTAATTTCTCTTGAGAAGCATGGGAAAGCACCACTTTTGCCCCTAGGGAGAGCAATTTTTGAGCAATCGCTAGGTCAATCCCGGAGCTTGCACCAATAATAACGACTTTTTTACCCGATAAGGAATCAAACATTTTTTTGTCTCCAAAAATTCAAGAAAAACTGACAACTAAATTGAAGATAGATGTTGGGTTCGATCTCCCCTTAATCCCCCCTTGGTAAGGGGGATGCCGATCCCCCCTGCTACCTTAATAAAGGGGTGTCTGACAATTTTTAACATCTACCTACTTATTACAGCATATTGACTGGTTTTTGAGCAGCAACTAACCAATAAGTTATGACCGAGGAACTTAGCAAATTATCCAGAGGCTTAATGTTTAAATTATAGGTCTCTTCGTCTAATTTTCCTGATTGCAATTCCTCTGTTAACCAAGACTTAAGATGGCGAAAATGTCTGAACCAGCACTCCTCCGTCACCTCGACAAATTGAACATCTTTAAACCCTGCCTGTTGATAAAGATTTTGATACTCTGCCCTATCTTTGACCGTGTTTGCTTGAGGAACTGTCCAATCCCCTAAAAGTTCCGTTGTGGCAAAACTCAGATCTGAGAGAATTAAGGTTCCCCCCGGCTTTAATACTCGCCAAGCTTCTCGGAGGAATTGCTGTCTAGTATTAAAATAAAAAGCCGCTTCTACACAAATAATTTGCTCAAAAGAATGATCAGCAAAATCCATCTCTACCGCGTCCATTAACAGAAATTTACCCTCGGGAAAATTCAAGAGACTTCTGGCAATTTGTGTCGGAGAAATGTTAATCCCTACAATTGCTGTCAATGGATAATATTTGAGAAGATAATGGGTAGTTGCTCCTAAACCGCAGCCAACGTCAAGAATTGTTCCCTGTTTGTTGGGAATAAATTCTAAAAGTTTCTCCATCAGAGTACAGGATGCTTCCTGTTGATCTTGGGTATGGGAGAGCCAATAACCGACATTAAAAAACTCTCTTTCACCATAAAACTCTCGAATCGAAGGACTACAAATTAAATCATCGAATCTACTAATCCATTCATTTTTATCCATTGTTAAACTCACTTAAATCTCTCGACAAAAAACTACATTAGTCTAACACGATTGGGCTTAGTAGAGCGGGAAGTGGGTTATAGCAATGCTTGCCCAACTGCTGTTAAGGTGCTAGATATTGACCGCGTGGCTGAGGCGATAGAAAAAAAAAAGGAGCCGCACCTTTTACCTTAGATACCGATAAATTTCCCTGAGAGGTTCAACTAACAGCCCAATTTAATGGTAAAAAAAGTTTTTATCAATTAACCTATAACCATCAATCTATATTATCATATCTGGTCAGGGACAGAAGTTATCGCTTTTCAATTAGGAATGGGGAGCGGAGAACAGGGAAGAAAACTGGCGTACCTGATGACTCTGAATACCGCTATAAGTGTCACCGATGGGAGTGCGAGTAAGGTGAGGATTTGACTTGAGTAAGACGGCAATATATGTTACTATCACAGGGTAATCGCAGCTATATTGAAAAAGCTGCTACTCAAAACTAGGAACGACCATGAATTATCCCAATAGCGAACAAAGTAAAGCAATCCCCTTCTTTGCTCGTTTTTTATCTGCGGACCAAGACGAGGCTCCGACTCCTGATTCCCCCCCCGATTCTGAACCCGCTCCCGTTTGGACTTGGAAATGGCCTTCTGACTGGGAAGATAGTTAATTAATTTAAAGATTGCTTTCAGTAATTCACACAGAAAACAACCACCGCCATAAGTCAAGCAGGAGTAAGATTTATGGCGGTTTTTTGTTGTATTTAGGGTTTGCTGAAAAAGTCAATTTGCCGGTGAGGGCAGCGGGGGGAGAAAGTGCTTAGTCAAGTCACAACTACTCTTCAGCAATTTCGACTTCTTTGGGAGCAATGGGTTCTTCGGCAGCAATTTCTACTTCAATAGCCTTTTTCAGGTTAAGTTTTAGAACTTGAGAAATTGGCAAACCTTCCACCTCATTGATGAGATATTCTTGAGTTTCTGTTTCACGACGTTTGAGATAGACCGTTTTAAGCAGTGCCTCAATGCCATAACCCGTCACAATGTCGCCAATAATGGTAGAGAGGCCTAAGACCCCAAGTCCACCAATTAGTCCCAGCGGACCGCCTAACCCAAAAAGTGCGTAAATCATCGGATAGGCAGTACCACCGGATGCGGCAACAGCAATAATGAAAATAATGCCGGGGAGTCCCAGAGAAGCAAGTTTTTGAACAACTTCATCCAGAGAAATTCCCCAGGAGACAAGTTTTTTGTTGATTTCTGTGGGATTAATTCCGAGAAAATCATTGGGAATGGCCGTTTCAGTAGTTTCCGTCATTGATGAGACTCCTAAAATCACTAAGTTGGATTGGTTGGTCGGGATTTCAGTCATATAAAATCCATGGTAAGGCAAAAGAATACAAATTGGCTGTCTAGCAATCAGATGCCTTGCAGCATTTTACATTAGTCTTACCATTCACACAACTTGTAGAAAATCGTCAGTTCTTAGATTAAATCCTGTTTAAAAGATACAGGAGATTGGAGAGAAACAATTGATAACTGAGTTTTTCAAGTTGAATTGGCAGTTAACCATAGTCTTAAAAACGGGTTTGGTATCAAATCTCAAGGCAAACTTTTAACTCTTCGGCTAAAATCTGGACATGGGGTTCCACCATAATCGAGACATGATTTCCTAGTACGAAATGAATCTCAACTGGCTCTGTAGAAAATTCACTCCAGCCTAAAGAGGAATCCTCGCAATCTCCAGCTATTAAATCTTTATTTGGATCATCAGCTAATTCCTCCCTGGCCCGTATAATCGTAATTTTACCAGGATAAATCTGTTTAGGGAGATAATCAATCAGACATAAACAGCTAGTTTTATAGGCTTGGACAATTTTTTCAAGCTGCCTAGTTTCCGCATTGGGAGGAAGCATATTAGCCAGTTTAAAAAAGTTTAAGGCGTATCTTAATTGTTCCTCCACTGTTAAGAGTTGAAGAGTTTCATAGGAAATATCGATGGTTTTATCTAAATAAACTTCGATACCTTTGCTGACTTCAGCTAACCATCGCGCATGATCCCAATCAATATAATCTAGCAAAATTTGCTTATCTTTATAAGTTGGTGCTGAAGAATCAATTATTGCTAGTAATGCCACTTGTTGACCCTGATTAACCAACTGTTGAGCCATTTCAAAAGCCACATTACCACCGTAGGAATGTCCTCCCAAAAAGTAGGGGCCTTGGGGTTGTAAATCCTGCATTGCTTGAAGATAAATACTGGCTATATCCTCAATACGAGTGATTTCTCCAAACTGTTGATAGAGATCATTTTCAAAACTGTAGAAAGGTTGATCTTTTCCTAAACAACGTCCTAAATGGTAAAAATAAAATGGTCGTCCCCCGGCGCCTGGAACACAGAAGAAAGGAGGCTTTGAACCCTGGGGTTGAATGGGAACCAAACAAGACTGGTTAGAGGAATCTGCATCGGTTTGGATAATGGTCGCTAACTGTTCAATAGTTGGGTTTTGAAATATTGTAGTTACGGCAATTTCTTTGCCTAACTGTTCTTTAATTTGGGTGATTAAATAAGGAGCTAAAAGGGAATGACCACCGAGGTCAAAAAAGTTATCATGCACGCTAATTTTGTCAATCTTTAGCACTTTTGACCAGATTTGCACGAGGTTTAATTCTAACTGATTACGCGCTTCAATAAATCTGTCTGAATCACTGGTATTACTAGGAGCTTTTAACGCACGGCGATCAATTTTTCCGTTAGCTGTTAAAGGGAAAGACTCCAGCAGCACAAAAGCACCAGGAACCATATAACCGGGCAATTTATGGCTAAGAAATTGACGCAAATCGCCACTTGTTAGCTTTACTCCTAGCTTAGGTACAATATAGGCAACTAACTGTTTTTCCCCGGGATTGTCTTCACGAACAATCACACAAGAAGACTGTACCGCCTGATTTTGACTAAGTACGGCCTCAATTTCTCCCAATTCAATGCGGAAACCGCGAATTTTTACTTGATTGTCAATCCGTCCTACATATTCAATATTACCATCGGGTAAATAACGCGCTAAGTCTCCCGTTTTATATAATTTTGACGGCTCATTGCCCCCCTTATTAAGGGGGATTGGGGGGATCACTTCATCCTTCTCAAAAGGATTAGGAATAAATTTTTCTTGGGTTAATTCGGGACGATTGAGATAACCTTTGGCTAATCCTGCACCAGCAATATGTAATTCTCCTACTACACCAATCGGGACAGGTTGGAGATAGTTATCTAAAATGTAAACCTGTGTGTTGGAGATTGGACAACCAATGGGAATTGACTTTATTGTTGCCTCTAGTTGTTTAGGAATAGGATAGCAACAGGTAAAAGTTGTACTTTCTGTTGGTCCATATCCATTAATAATTTGCGTCAATGGCAAAGTTTCCAGTGCTTTATGAACATGAGCAACTGAAAGTGCTTCTCCACCAATTAGTAGCTGTTTAATTCCTGATAAAGCTTGGGAATTATCGTCAATAATCTTATTGAACAAAGCAGCCGTTAGCCATAAAATAGTAATGCCATGTTTGTCTATTGCATTTCTTAAACTTGTAGCGGTAGGAATATCTTCCGTAAAAATCACACATCTCGCACCATGTAATAAAGCACCCCAAATCTCAAAGGTAGAAGCGTCAAAAGCAATGGGAGCCATTTGTAAAAATCTTTGTGTTGCATCCAGATGTGCGTAATTTACGCCAAACAAAAGACGGTTAACGCTACGATGAATAACCCCAACGCCTTTAGGTTTACCTGTAGAACCAGAAGTATAAATAACGTAGGCTAAATTATCCGCAGAAACTGTGCTGTTCAGATTATCCTGACTTGCTTGATTAATTTGTTGCCAATCTTTATCTAAACAGATAACAATAGCCTGATGATTTGGCAAGGAAGTTTGTAAAGATTCGCAGGTTAATATTATTTTAACCTGGGTATCTTGGAGCATGAAGCTAATGCGTTCTTGGGGATAATCTGGGTCAATAGGAACATAAGCTCCACCGACTTTAAGAATAGCCAATAATCCCACAATCATGTCTAAAGAACGTTCTAGACAAATCCCCACTAATTCATCTGGTTTTACTCCTAATTTCCGCAAATAATGGGCTAATTGATTAGCACGACAATTTAACTCATTGTAGGTTAATTTTTGCTCTGAACATACCACTGCTACCGCATCGGGTGTGCGTTTTACCTGTTCTTCAAATAATTGATGAATACATTTATCAGAGGGATAATCTGTGTGAGTTTCGTTCCACAATGATAACAATTGATAACGTTCTTCATCACTTAACATCGATAACTGAAAAATTCCCATATTGGGATTAGCTGCAATCGCAGTTAAGAGATTCTGAAAATGTTGCCCCATTTGGTTAATAGTGGGGGCAGCAAACAAATCCGTACTATAACACCAAACCGCTTCTAAACGATCAGAAACTTCCCAAAAATTTACCTCTAAATTAAATCGCGCTTTAAGCTCAACAGATAAAGGCAAACTCTCCATCTTTAAGCCAGATAAACTGACCTCAGATTGGGGAGTATTTTGCAGTGAGAACATCACCTGTATCAAAGGATTGTGACTTAAATCTCGGTTTAATTGTAATTTTTCTACTAACATTTCAAAAGGCAAATCTTGATGAGCATAAGCTGATAAAGTTGTTTGCTTTACTCGTTCTAATAACTCCAGAAAACTCGGATTTCTCGACATATCACCCCTTAAAGCCAAAGTATTGGCAAAAAAGCCCATTAATTTCTCAATTGCCGAACTATTACGATTAGCGATGGGAGAACCTACCAAAACATCTAATTGACCACTATAACGAGAAATTAGGACAAAAAAAGCCGCCAGTAAAGTCATAAATAGTGTTGCTCCTGACTCCTGACTTAACCTTTTGAGGCGTTGCGTTAAGTCTTGATTCAGGCGAAAAACCTGCCCATCACCCCGGAAACTAGGAATTGGGGGACGGGGATAATCCGTCGGCAATTCTAAAATAGTAGGTGCATCTTGTAACTGTTTTTGCCAGTAATTAAGTTGACGTTCCAAGACTTCACCGGTGAGCCATTGACGTTGCCATACAGCAAAATCGGCGTATTGAATCGATAATTCAGGGAGAGGGGAAGGCAACCCCCGGACAAAGGCCGCATAAAGTTGAGATAATTCATCAAAGAAGATGCTCAAAGACCAACCATCGTAAATAATATGGTGCATCTTCAACAGCAATACATACTCTTGAGAACCCAGTTTAAGTAACTTAAATTGGACTAATGATTCCTTGGCTAGATTAAAGGGTTTTAAGGAGAAAGCAATCGCTATTTCTTGCAGATGTTCTGTTTGTTCATTCTTTGATGAACCTTGTAAATCTTCCAGGGGTAAACTTACGGGGGAAGGGGGAGCAATGCGCTGAATTGGTTGCCCTTCAATCATGGGAAAAGTAGTTCTTAAAATTTCGTGACGGCGAATCAGTTCACTGAGACTTTGTTCTAAAGCCAACAGATTGAGGTTTCCTTCTAACCGTAAAGCGTCCAACAGATTATAGGAATGACTATCGGGAGAAAGTTGATGCAGAAACCAGAGTCGTTGTTGAGCAAAAGAGAGGGGTAAATCCTGATCCCGTGACACGGGAATAATCTCTAAATCAACAGTATTAGTTGGGATTTTGGCCGCTTTTAAAAAGTCCAAAATTTCAGGTTTTTTGGCGGCGATTTCTTCTTTGATTTCTGGGGTCATAACCCCTTTGGGAGCCTGAAAACGAAGTTTTTCGCCTTCCAACCATAGTTTAATCTCTAAACCCTTCAAATAAGATAAAAATTCTACTACTTTCACTTACCAATTGCCTCCAAAGTTGTTGTTAA
The DNA here is from genome assembly GCF_007095705.1 of Microcystis sp. Msp_OC_L_20101000_S702. NCBI lineage: Bacteria > Bacillati > Cyanobacteriota > Cyanophyceae > Chroococcales > Microcystaceae > Microcystis > Microcystis sp. Msp_OC_L_20101000_S702. The sequence goes on along the minus strand of NZ_SFBO01000067.1, from coordinate 130,834 downwards.
ATTAGCTCTAAATCACGAAGTTTGCCCTGAGGATGAAAAAGTCCATCAGATTGCCATTGACTAGGATCAATATTTGCCCTTTGCCGTTTTAACTGTCTTGCTAAACTATTGAAATCAGCTAAAACTTTAACTGTTTTTATAATTCACCATCCTCATAATCTTCCAAGCTTTCAGTCATAGCTGTTTCTCCCGGTGCAACGGTAAGAACTTCAATGATTTGGGCTAAATTAGCGATAGTTGGGTATTCCAGCAGATTTTGTAAAGACAATTCCACCGAGAAAAGATCGCGGGAACGGGAAATAACCTGAGTCGCTAACAAAGAATGTCCTCCCAATTCAAAGAAATTATCCTTAATTCCAATACGTTCGACTCCCAAAACTTCACTCCAAATTTGAGACATTTGAGTTTCAATCGGGGTACGAGGTGCGAGAAATCCCGTAGCTAAATTGCGTGTAGCTGTATCGGGTGTAGGCAAAGCCAGCCGATCTACTTTACCATTAGGAGTCAAAGGTAGGGTATTAAGCAAAACAAAAGCCTGGGGAACCATATAACTAGGTAGCTTTTGTTGGACAAATTCCCGCACCTGTGGTATCAGCTTCTGGACTAATTTACCATATAGAGGATTATTCGTATAATCAGTCCAGGATTTGGGAATAATCCTCTCATCATCCCAAAAATTGGGGTATGGTTGTTCATCAACTTTACTTATTATCGGTTCTAAGATGGCATTCTGGCGACAGAAAACCACATCGAAAGAACCATCTTGACTACCTTCCCACCAACTGAGATGAACAGTGTAACCTAACTGTTCTCCCAGTTGCCACATTTGCTCAGGATTAATCCCTATCCCGCTATTTTTTGCTAACAATTGCCGCAATTCTCCCACCGTTTTTACCCCAGGAGGATTTTCTAGACAGTCTAAAATTTGTAGCGCCTTTTGTAATCGTTGATTGGGTACATCTCTAATACCTAAATATTCTGGTTGTTCCAGTTTTAGTTTATCTTGCAGTTGCCCTAAAGAAAACCGATCCCGCTGCCAATTTAGCCAAGGAATTGTCGTTTTTTGCCCATCAGTATCCAGATGTAAAGTAACATCATAGCGGAATTGGGTTAACTCATTGTCAGCCTGACCCCGTTTCGGGGCAATTTCTACCCAAGAAATTCGCGGAAAACGTTGTTTAAGCGCGATAAAGAACTGAGGTGCAATTAACAATTCTTCTTCGGTAGCTACACTTTGATTCACCTGTTTTTGCCATTCTTCAAGGGTTTTATTAGCTTCAGTGCGAGCTAACTGTACCGCGGCATGGTAAGGCTCTAGTAAGGACAAACTACGGATATCACCTAGGAAAATCTTACCCTGATCCGCAATCGCCTTGACTGCTCCTGCGATAACTTGTAATAGATAATCCACACTAGGGAAATACTGAACCACAGAGTTAATTACTACTCGATCAAAAGTAGCTTGGGGAATGCCAGTAAAATCATCGGCTGTTCGGTGTAATAATTTTACTTTGCCCTCTAAACCCTCAATTGTGCCACATAAATGTTCGAGGTTATTAATAGTAGCAGCGGAATAATCGGCTCCCCAATATTCCTGACAATGTTTCGCCACACGGAATAGCAATAAGCCACTTCCGCAACCAATTTCTAACACTCGTTGCGGTGGTTGATCTGCCAAAATTCGGCTCACTGTCTGATCAACCCATTCCTGCATTTCTGCTGCGGGAATAGCTTGTCCCGTATAACTACTATTCCAACCACTAATATTAAAAGTGGGGTCCTCGGTTTGAGGTTGGGGTTTACTGTAGGATTCTTCGTAAATCTTTTGCCAATCACTAACATATTCACTTTGCCATTGAGCAAGCTGTTGGGGCAATACTTGACCCTTGAGAGCCGGAACTAAGTAGGCTACCAAATTAGTATTAAGCTGGTCATGATCATGATCACTTGCCTGATCAGCGCGAGCTATCACAACCGCTTCTTGTACTAGGGGATGTTGGCTCAAAACTGCTTCAATTTCCCCTAATTCAAGGCGGAAACCCCTTACTTTAACCTGATTGTCAATTCGTCCCAGATATTCAATTTTTCCATCAGGTAAATAACGAGCTAAATCTCCTGTTTTATACAAGCGTTTGCCTTTTAACTGTTCCTTGTTTCCTAAATAGATAAATTTCTCTGCTGTCAATTCTAGGCGATTCAAATAACCTCTGGCTACCCCTGCTCCTCCGATATGTAATTCCCCCGGTACACCGATAGGAACCGGTTGTAAATGCGAGTCTAAAATATAAACCTGCACATGAGGAATTGGCCGACCAATAGTTATTTTTGTGTCAAAAGGCGTACATTTAGCTACCGTTGCACAAACAGTTCCTTCGGTGGGTCCATAACCATTAAAGAAATTTCGTCCCTGGGACCATTTTTTCACCAATTCAGGAGAACAAGCTTCCCCGGCGACAATAATAGTTTGCAGAGAGGAAAGATTTTCCCACGGTAGTACCGCTAAAGCTGATGGCGGTAGAGTAATATGAGTAATCTTATTCTCCCGTAATTGCTTGATTAAGGGTAAACCGGGCATTAAATTTTCTTTACTTGCCAAATAAAGTGTCGCTCCTGCTCCCAAAGCCATTAAAACTTCTGAAATACAGGCATCAAAACTAAAAGAAGCAAATTGAAGCACTCGACTCTGAGAAGACACAGCAAAAGTCTGAATTTGCGCCAGAGCAAGGTTACACAACCCTTGATGTTCAACCATCACCCCTTTAGGTTTACCCGTAGAACCAGAAGTATAAATCACATTAGCCAAATTAGAAGCTGTTACCTTCACCGTCAAATTATCCCGGTTCATTGGTTTAATTTCTTGCCAAATTTCAGCTAAAAATACAGTTTTAGCTTGATGATTTGGGAGTTTATCAATCAGTGAACTTTGGGTTAGTAATAAGGGTACTTGACTATCCTCTAACATAAATTGTAGGCGTTCTTGAGGATATTCTGGGTCAAGGGGGAGATAGGCAGCACCGGCTTTAAGGATGGCTATTAATGCCACAATCATGTCTAAAGAGCGCTCTACACATAAACCGACTATTACCTCGGTTTCTACACCTAAAGAGCGTAAATAGTGAGCTAGTTGATTGGCCCGACTATTTAATTCTGCATAGGTCAACTGTTGATTTTCAAAGACTACTGCTACTCCATCAGGGGTACGCGCTGCTTGTTCCTCAATTAATTGATGAATACACTTGTTATAGGAGTAATCAGCTTTTGTCTCATTCCAACCCTCTAATAGTTGATACTCTTCCTCTGGGGTTAATAAGGGTAGTGAAGCTACTGATTGACGGGGATTTTCCACAATTGCCGCTAACAAAGTCGTAAAATGAGTCATCATACGGACAATAGTTTCAGCATCAAATAAATCCCTGTTATAAGAGCAAAAACCGCCTAATCCTTCCGGTGCATCCCAGAGGTAAACTTCTAAGTCAACCCTGACTGAATCAAATCCTGATTGTATCTCCTCAATGTTTACTCCGGGTAAATCCCAGGGAGAACTAGGAGCATTCTGAAGGGCAAAAACTATCTGTGTTAAAGGATTACGATCTAAATGACGCTCAATTTGTAATTTTTCGACTAACATCTCGAAGGGTAAATCTTGATGGTCGTAAGCATCTTGAGTAGTTTGTCTGACCTGCGCGAGAAAATCCTCAAAGGTCAGGTCTTGAGATAAATCAAATCTTAACACTAAACTATTGACAAAAAAGCCAATTAACCATTCAATTTCGGTGCGGTTACGGTTAGCAATTGGTGAACCAATTACCACATCTGTTTGTTGACTATAACGAGATAGTAACACAGCAAAACCCGCCAGTAATGTCATAAAGAGAGTGCTACCGGACTCTTGACTAAGTTTTTTCAGTTGTTGCGTTAGTTGACTATCTAGTTGCAGTCGCTCCGTCCCTCCGCGAAAGCTTTGGATTGCTGGCCGGGGACGGTCTGTGGGAAGTTGGTGTAGTAGGGGAATCCCGGTTAATTGTTGCTTCCAGTAGCTTAATTGACGGTCTAATACTTCATTAGTTAACCATTGACGCTGCCACAGGGCAAAGTCAGCATACTGTATTGATAAATCAGGTAAATCTGCTTTTGTCCCGGTGCAGAAACTTCGATAATAGACCGATAATTCGTCCACTAAAACACCTATTGACCAACCATCCGCCGCAATATGGTGAATGGCTAATAATAGGACATATTCCTCTGTCTGCAATTGCCATAATTTGACTCGTAATACTGACCCTGATTCGAGATCAAAGCGTTCGGATGCTGCTGCTAATAACAGGTTTTTTACCTGTTGCTCAGAATGACTGAGGTTTTGCAGATTGACAACTGGTAAGGTGAAAGTTACATTAGGATCGATCGCTTGTATTGGTTGGTTATCTTTGAGTTTAAATTGAGTCCGTAGGGGTTCATGGCGTTGAATAATTGCTTGGAAAGCTTTTTCTAAGGCTTTAATATTGAGATTTCCGCGCAAACCCATGGTTAAATCAATAGTATAAGCCCCACTTTCCCCTTCTAATTGATTCACAAACCAGAGACGTTCCTGGGCCCAGGATAGGGGAATATCATCCTCTCGATTAACGGGGACAATTGATGGTAGCTTTAACCCTAAACCTGTTTGCAGTTCTTTTAAAATTACCCCACTTAACTGAGCAATGGTTGGCGATTCAAACAGATAACGCAAGGGTAAAACAATCTCAAAGGTTTCCTGTAATCGAGAAATAACTTGAGTCGCCAACAGAGAATGGCCCCCTAATTCAAAGAAATTATCCTCAATACTGACTCGTTCTAATTTCAGTACCTCACCCCAAATCTGCGCCATTTTTTCTTCAATGGGATTACGGGGGGCTATATATTCACCTTGGCGCTGTAAATCGGGAACAGGTAAAGCGCGGCGGTCGATTTTGCCATTGGGAGTTAAGGGGAAAGTATCAAGAAGGACAAACGCAGTTGGGACCATATAGTCGGGTAATTTTGCTCGCAAAAATTGCCGTATTTCGTTAATTGTCAGGTTGATTTCGGGTTGCGGTACAACGTAAGCAACTAAGCGTTTATCCCCTAGATTATCTTCACGAACAATCACACAAGAAGACTGTACCGCCTCATTTTGGTTGAGTAAGGCCTCAATTTCTCCTAATTCAATACGGAAGCCGCGAAGTTTTACTTGATTGTCAATGCGTCCTAAATATTCGATTTTACCATCGGGTAAATAACGCCCTAAGTCTCCCGTTTTATATAATTTTGACGGCTCATTGCCCCCCTTATTAAGGGGGGTTGGGGGGATCACTTCATCCTTCTCAAAAGGATTAGGAATAAATTTTTCTTGGGTTAATTCGGGACGATTGAGATAACCCCGCGCTAATCCCATACCACCAATATGTAATTCTCCCGGAACACCAATCGGGACAGGTTGTAAATGGGAGTCTAAGATATAAATTTGGGTGTTAGCAATGGGGCGACCAATAGTTACTTTCAGGGTTTCATCTGTCCATTTTTCTACCGTGGCACAAACGCTGGTTTCTGTCGGTCCATAAGCATTAAAGAAATTTCTACCCGTAGCCCATTGTTTGATCAATTCTTCTGAACAAGCTTCTCCTGCCACAATAATTGTTTGTAACTCTGGGATGTCTTCTAGTGGCAAAGCCGCTAAGGCTGAGGGGGGTAAAGTAATATGAGTAATACCATAATCTTTTAATCGCCCCATTAATGGCAACCCAGGCATTAAAGCGTCTTTTGTGTCTAAATAAAGGGTTGCACCTGCTCCTATTGCCATGATAATTTCCCAGATAGAAGCATCAAAATTGAGGGAAGCAAACTGGAGAATGCGAGAGTTTGACTGTAAGTTAAACGTTTTAATTTGCGCTTGAGCTAGGTTAAATAGTCCCCGATGTTCCACCATTACCCCCTTGGGTTTTCCTGTAGAACCAGAGGTATAAATGAGATTAGCTAAATTATTGGCTGTTACTACTCCTGTTAGGTTATCTTGGCTGTTTTGGTTAATTTCTTCTGTGAATCTGTCTAACAAGATTAGCGGCGCTTGATGTTCGGGTAATTTATCGATTAATCCCTCTTGAGTGACCAATAATGACAGTTGAGCATCAGCGATGGCAAATTGTAGCCGTTCACTGGGATAATCTGGGTCGAGAGGTAGATATGCACCACCCGCTTTTAATATCCCCAATAATCCCACAATCATCTCTAAGGAACGCTCAAGGGAAATACCGACTAAAGTATCAGCTTTTACGCCTAATTTCCGCAGATAATGAGCTAATTGATTAGCACGACAATTTAACTCATTGTAGGTTAATTGTTGCTGGGAACAGACCACCGCTACCGCGTCGGGTGTGCGTTTTACCTGTTCCTCAAATAACTGATGAATACACTTATACTCAGGATAGTCAACTTGAGTATTGTTCCACTCAATTAATAACTGATTAGTCTCACTTTCTGTCAGTAAGGGTAATTGGGAAATCCGCGCTTGAGGATTAGCCGCAATTCCCCCTAATAAGTTGAGAAAATGCCCTGATAATCGCTCAATAGTGCTACTTTCAAACAAATCAGTATTATATTCCCAGACACCTTTTAAGCCATCATCGGTGTTAACCATAGCTAAGGTTAAATCAAACTTAGCTGTGGTATTTTCTGGTGGCAAATCTGTCACCGTTAATCCCGTCATTGCAATCTCAGACTTAGGTGTATTTTGCAGGACAAAAGCGACTTGAAATAGGGGAGTATGGCTCAAATCCCGTTCTGGTTGCAACGCTTCGACTAACATTTCAAAGGGTAAGTCTTGGTGCGCGTAAGCATCCATTGTCACTTCCCGAACACGGGTTAATAACTGACTAAAACTCGGATTATCTGATAAATCCGTCCGCATCACTAAAGTATTAACAAAGAAGCCGATTAAACCCTCAATTTCACCGCGATTACGATTAGCGATGGGAGTTCCTACTAAAATATCACTTGACCCTGTATAACGATACAGTAAAGCATCAAAAGAAGCCAACAGCGTCATAAATAATGTCACCCCTTGTTGGCGACTTAATTCAGTCAAAGCTTGGCTAAGTTTGGGGGAAAGGGAAAATTCTTGCTGAGTACCGACAAAGCTTTGCACCGCAGGTCGAGGGTGGTCTGTGGGAAGAGATAATAAAGGGGGTGCAGCTGTTAGTTGATTTTGCCAGTAATTTAATTGACTTTGCAGGACATCCCCTTGCAACCATTGTTTTTGCCAGAGTGCAAAATCTGCATACTGAATCGGTAAAGGAGCTAAATTTGCGGGATGATTTTGAGTGTAAGCATTATATAAGCTGGTCAGTTCGTGAATAAATACTTCTATTGACCAACCATCACTAATAATGTGGTGCATACACACTAATAAGAAATGTTCCGTCTCCGATAGCACCACTAAAGTGATTCTGATTAAGGATTCTTTGGCTAAATCAAAGGGTTGAGTGGCTTGTTTTTGCTTTAATTGCTCTGTTTTTTCTGCTTGCTCCTGGATGGGTAAATCTTGTAAATCAACGACCGATATTGTCTCCCTTGTTGTTTGAATAATCTGAGTCGGTTGTCCATCAATCGTGACAAAATTAGTCCGTAATACTTCATGGCGATTACAGATTTCTCGTAAACTTTGTTCTAAGGCCTTTTGATTGAGGTTGCCTCGGAAATGTAACACCATCGGTATATTGTATAAAGCGCTATTTGGTTGCAATTGATCTAAAAACCATAAACGCTGTTGAGCAAAAGATAGAGGTAGTTCTGTATCCTTAGTTCTCGGTAAAATGGGGGGTACTGTTAGCGTGAGATTTTGCTGCTGTAATTGTCCAATAAGATGCGCTAATTCGGCCACCGTAGCTGCTGCAAATAAACTCCGCAAAGGCAGTTCTATTTCAAATAAACTCCGAATCCGAGAAACTAATTGAGTTGCGAGGAGAGAATGGCCGCCAATTTCAAAGAAATTATCATAAATTCCCACTTGCTCTATTTTGAGTATTTCTGTCCAAATTTGCACCAACATCTCCTCAATTCCATTGCGTGGTGCTACATATTGATCCCGGCGATTTCCTATTTTATCTGGTGCGGGCAAAGCGCGACGATCTACTTTACGATTAGTAGTAAGGGGTAAAGATTCCAGAAAAACAAAAGCTTGAGGAACCATATACAAAGGCAATTTACTGGACAGAAACTGACGCAGTTCACTAATCATCGGTATCCGTTCGTAATGAGCTACTATGTAGGCGACTAAATATTTATCCCCCGGAGTATCTTCCCGAATAATCACACAAGATGTTTGTACATCAATATTTTGGTTAAGTACCGCTTCAATTTCTCCTAACTCAATACGGAATCCGCGAATTTTAACCTGATTGTCAATCCGGCCAAAACATTCAATATTACCATCAGGTAAATAACGCGCTAAATCTCCCGTTTTATACAAACGATTGAACGGTGAATGAGCAAAGGGATTGTTAATAAATTTTTCAGCAGTTAATTCGGGACGATTCAGATAACCCCGCGCTAAACGAACACCGCATAAATGCAATTCTCCCTTAACTCCAATGGGTACAGGTTGCAGATTTTGATCCAAGATATATGCTTTGGTATTAGCAATGGGACGACCAATCAGCACCGAATTGATTTTTTCTGACTGATAATCTAGCAAGTCATGAACTATGGCGGTTACAGACGCTTCTGTGGGGCCATAGACGTTGATACATTGAACCCGTTTCCCGACCATTTGTCGCCAAATATTGACGGTTTCTGGTAACACTGCATCCCCTCCCACGGCGACAACCCGCAGACTGGATGGTACAGTAGCTAATGATTGGGAAACGGCGATTGCCCATTCATGCCAATAGGCGGGGGTAATATTTAAAACGGTGAGGCTTTCTTGTTCGATAAAATCGGCAAAATCAGTCAAAGTTGGGAACATTTGCCCTGGTCTTAAGACCACTGTGCCACCTTTTAACCAAGTGGGAAAAATTTCTTCGGCGGCGACATCAAAGCCAAAGGAAGCAAACTGTAAAACGCGATCAGATTCTGTTAAACCGAATACTTCACTAATGCCACAACTATGATTAACTAAGGCCGCGTGGGTTAACATCACTCCTTTAGGTTTACCGGTTGAACCAGATGTATATAATAGGCATAGTAGATTTTCTGGGGCTACTTCACTGAAGGGATTTTCTGGACTTTGAACTGTCAAAATCTCGGCTAATTTATCTAAGACAATTACCCCCACATCTTCTGCTGGTAAAGAATCGAGTAAACTTTCTTGAGTTAGCAGTAGAGAAATTTGTGCATCTTCTGCCATATAAGTCAACCGTTGCTGGGGATAATCTGGATCTAAAGGTATATAGGATCCTCCAGCTTTGAGAACTGCCAATAATCCGACAATAACTAACAGCGACCGCTCTAGATAAATGCCAACTAAAACTTCTGAATTTACCCCCAAAGATTGGAGATAATGGGCTAATTTATTTGCCTGAATATTTAATTCTTGATAGGTTAATTCTTGACCTTCAAAGACCACTGCTACTGCAGCCGGTGTTCGTGCCGCTTGTTCTTCAAATAATTGATGAATACATTGATGGAAAGGATATGCTTTTTCGGTGGCATTCCAGTCTTTTAATAATTCTTTTGCCTCTACTTCGGTTAATAATGGTAGTTGGAAAATTGGCTGCTGCGGGTTAACAACCAATGCTTCTAGCAAGGTGATGAAATTTCCTGTTAATCGCTCAATGGTGCTGCGATCAAATAAATCGGTATTATATTCCCATACGCCTTTTAATTCTGCACCGGTATTCTCCATAGCCAGGGTTAGATCAAATTTGGCGGTCTCATTTTCCGTGGTGAGGGGAGTGGCGGTTAATCCTGTTAGTTCTAAGGGAGACGGAGGACTATTTTGCAGCAGAAAATCCACTTGAAATAAAGGCGCGTGACTTAAATCTCGTTCAGGTTGTAGGACTTCTACTAACATTTCAAAGGGCAAATCCTGATGAGCATAGGCATCCATTGCCATTTCCCGTACTCGACCCAATAACTGATTAAAATTGGGCTTACCTGACAAGTCAATTCGCAAGACCAAAGTATTGACAAAAAAGCCGATTAAACCTTCAATTTCACTGCGATTACGGTTAGCAATGGGAGTGCCAATTAAGATGTCTTCCTGTTCTGTATAACGGTAAAGTAAGACAGCATAAGCGGTTAACAGGGTCATAAATAAGGTGACACCCTGTTCCTGGGTTAATTGGGTCAGTTTTTCGGTTAATTCCCAAGAAAGGCTAAAGGGTAAATGTCCCCCAGCAAAACTTTGTTGATTGGGTCGAGGTCTATCTGTTGGTAAAGATAGGAGGGCCGGTGCGCTGGCTAACTGTTTTTGCCAGTAATCTAGTTGCTGTTGCAATACCTCTCCCTGCAGCCATTGTCTTTGCCAAAGGGTAAAATCTCCATACTGGATAGATAGGGGATTTAGAGGCGAAGATAAACCCTGAATATAGGCATTATAGAGGGCGGTTAATTCCTGAAGAAATACTCCCATTGACCAGCCATCACTGACAATGTGGTGCATACAGACTAATAAGAGATGTTCCGTTTCAGATAACACCACTAAAGTGATTCTGATTAAGGGTTCACCAGCTAAGTCAAAGGGGTGAATCGCTTGATTTTGTGCTAACTCTTGGGAGGCAATTGCTTGTTCACTGCTAGATAAATGCTGTAAATCCACAACCGTAACTGTCCAGGTTCGTGCTTGTACAACCTGGGTAGGGATACCATCAACGGTAATGAAGTTGGTGCGTAAAGCCTCATGGCGATCGCAAATTTCTTCTAAACTCTGGATTAAGATTTCTGAGTTTAAAGTTCCCTCTAAACGCAAGGCTAGGGGTATATTATAAAAAGAACTATTCGACTCAAATTCAGCCAAAAACCAGAGACGAGTCTGAGCAAAAGATAGGGGTAATTCTGCTGCTTTGTCCCTGGGTAAAATCGGCAGTTCAGTTAGTTGTTCTCTTTCGGAAAGCCGTTTTATTTCTTGGGACAATTCGGCGATTGTCGGTGCAACAAATAACTCGCGTAAGGGCATTTCTACCTGAAAAGCCTCACGGATGCGCGAAATTAGTTGCGTTGCTAATAATGAATGTCCGCCTAACTCAAAGAAGTTGTCGTGAATCCCCACCTGTGCAACTTTTAACACTTTTCCCCAAATCGAGGATAATATCTCCTCAATGGGGTTACGCGGCGCAATGTATTGCGCTTGGCTTTGGAATTCGGGGGACGGTAAAGCACGATGATCGATCTTACCATTAGGCGTTAAGGGTAGGGATTCCAAAATGACAAAGGCACTAGGAATCATATACTCTGGTAACTTGGCTTTCAGGAATTGCCGCAGCTGAGTAACATTAAGCGAATTTTTCTCTTTTGGGGCGGAAATAATCTCTACTTGGGGAATAATATAAGCGACTAAACGTTTCTGATTGGTCTCATCTTCTTGGGCAATAACAACAGCCGTTTTTACTGCATTGTGCTGACTAAGAACGGTTTCAATTTCTCCCAATTCAATGCGAAAACCCCGAATTTTTACTTGATTGTCAATCCGTCCTAAATACTCAATATTACCGTCGGGTAAATACCGACATAAATCTCCCGTTTTATATAATTTTGACGGCTCATTGCCCCCCTTATTAAGGGGGGTTGGGGGGATCACTTCATCCTTCTCAAAAGAATTAGGGATAAATTTCTCTTGTGTTAACTCTGGACGATTAAAATAACCCCGCGCTAATCCCATACCACCAATATGTAATTCTCCAGCTACCCCCACAGGAACAGGTTGTAAGAAAGCATCGAGAATATAAACCTGAGTATTACTGATGGGTCGCCCAATGGGAATATTGGTTATAGTTGGTGAAGTAAATTCGGAGAGAGTCGCCGCAATGGTTGCTTCTGTTGGTCCGTAACCATTTAATAGTCGAGGAAGAGGGGAATATTGACCCGTAACTGTTTGCCATTGCTGGACTTTTGCCGGTTGAATGGCTTCCCCACCAATGACAATTAGTTTAATCTTTGAGAGAATTGGCAGGGTATCAGGGGTTAATTCAGAGGCTAATTGATGCCAATAAGCCGTAGGAATCCCCAAAACTGTTAATTGCCATTTTTGACAACATTGCCAAAAATCCTCACTAGAGCGCAACATCTCTTCTGTTCGCAATACCAAGGTCGCACCCGATAACAAACTAACAAAGATTTCTTGAACGGAAGCATCAAAGCAGATAGAAGAAAATTGCAGAATTTGATCCTCTGAGGTAATACCATACTCTAGAATAGTAGTCAGTATATAGTTGACTACTGAGCGATGTTCAATCATTACCCCTTTGGGTTGACCTGTGGAGCCAGAGGTGTAGATAATATAGGCTAAATTGTGCTGAGCAACTTCTACCAGAGGGTTAACTGTACTCTGTTTGGCAATTGTTGACCAGTCTTGGTCTAAACAGATGGTTGTTCCTTGAAATGCTGGTAATTGTTCCAGAAGTTGTGATTGAGTCAGGAGAATACTAAGTTGAGTATCTTCAAGAATATAGGTAATTCGCTCTTTTGGATAATTAATATCTAAAGGAACGTAAGCTCCCCCAGCTTTAAGTATTCCCAGGATTCCGATAATCATATCTAGGGAACGTTCAACAAAAATCCCGACTAAACTATCGGCTTTTACCCCTAAAGATTGTAGGTAATGGGCTAACTGATTAGCACGATTATTTAATTCTTGATAGGTGAAAAATTCATTTTCTAATTTAACAGCGATCGCCTGGGGAGTTAGTTCTACTTGTTGTTCAAATAACTGATGCAGACAAAAATCATTTTTGTAGTCAATCTGAGTTTGATTCCAGTTAAATAATAACTGATTAGTCTCGCTTTCTGTCAGTAAGGGTAATTGACTAATTGCTTGTTCTGGATTAGCAATAATCCCAGTTAATAGGTTAACAAAATGCCCTGATAGTCGCTCAATTGTACTTTTGTCAAACAGATCTGTATTATATTCCCAAATCGCAGTTAATCTGGCTTCTTTTACCTGTATGGATAAACTTAAGTCAAACTTAGCTATCTTAAATTCCAAAGGCTGATGAGTGGCTTTTATTCCTTCTAAATCTATACTATCTACAATTTCATTATCTAAACCAAACATCACCTGAAATAAAGGAGTATAACTCATATTTCTTTCAGGTTGTAGGGACTCTACTAACATCTCAAAAGGTAAATCTTGATGGTCGTAAGCATCCGTTGCTGTTTCTCGTACCTGTTTTAATAACTCGCTAAAACTGGGATTTCTGGCTAAATCTGTTCTTAAGACTAAGGTATTGACAAAAAAGCCGATTAACCCAGCTAATTCACTACGAGTACGGTTAGCGATGGGAGTACCGACTAAAATGTCTGTTTGTCCTGTGTAACGATAGAGTAGAGTCTGAAATGCGGTTAACAGGGTCATAAATAAGGTGACACCTTTTTCCCGACTCAGCTTATTTAACCCTTGACTAAGTTCTGGAGAAAGGATACATTTTATCCGATCTCCCTGAAAACTTTGTTGTAGAGGACGGGGATAATCCGTAGGTAGATGTAATAAAGCGGGTGCTGCTGCTAACTGTTTTTGCCAGTAATTTAACTGATTTTCTCGGATTTCTCCCTGTAAATATTCCCTTTGCCAAATTGCAAAATCTGCGTACTGGATTGGTAACTCTTGTAAAAGAGGTTCTAAACCTTTAGTATAGGCATTATAAAGGGTTGTCAATTCCTCAATAAATACCCCCATTGACCAACCATCAGAGACAATATGGTGCAGACAAATCAGCAAAAAATGTTCTGTGTCTGATAACTTAAGTAGGGTGGCCCTAATCAGGGAGTCATTGGCTAAATCAAAAGGTTGATGGCTGCGAATTTCTAGCCATTTTTTTATTTCCTGCTCTTCTCGATATTTTGGGCTGTCTTTCCCATTGACAAGCGTTAATTGCCAATTACTTTCTGGTTTAATTACTTGTACAGGATTTCCCTCAATAGTGGCGAAATTTGTGCGGAGGGACTCATGGCGCTGAATAATTTCTTGTAGGCTTTTTTCGAGGACATCTACCTGGAGATTTCCCGCTAAATGCAAGGCCAGGGAAATGTTATAAAAGGGACTATTTGGTTCTAATTGATCTAAGAACCATAAACGCTGTTGAGCATAAGATAGAGGTAATTCTTCAAAATTCATTTTCTTTTTCTTGGTAAAATGGCTGGAATAATGGTATCGGATTTTTCCTGTTTTAACTGTTCAATCCCTTGGGCTAATTCTGCTAGTGTGGCCGAGTTGAATAACTGACGTAGGGGAAGTTCAACTTTCAAGCGATCGCGTATCTGTGCTACTAATTTAGTGGCTAGTAGGGAATGTCCTCCCAGTTCAAAGAAGTTATCATTTATACCCACTTTCTCGACTTTTAGCACTTCTGACCAAACAGTTACTAATATATCCTCGATCGGGTTACGCGGAGCAACATATTTGTCTGATGGTTCACTACTAGATTCTGGTGGTGGTAAAGCTCGACGATCTATTTTTCCATTAGCAGTAAGGGGTAAGGCATCTAAAATAACGAAAGCATTAGGTATCATGTAATCGGGTAATTTAGCTTTCAGAAATTGCCGTATTTCGTTAATGGTAATTATTTTTTCCGATTGTGGCACAATGTAGGCCACAAGACGCTTATCTCCTGTTGTATCATCCCTCACTATTACTACTGTTTCCCAAATCTGGGGATGAGATGCTAATAATGCTTCTATTTCCCCCAACTCAATCCGAAAACCCCGAATCTTAACCTGATTGTCAATGCGTCCTAAATATTCAATATTACCATCGGGTAAATAACGCCCTAAGTCTCCCGTTTTATATAATTTTGACGGCTCATTGCCCCCCTTATTAAGGGGGGTTGGGGGGATCACTTCATCCTTCTCAAAAGGACTAGAAATAAACCTTTCTTTGGTCAATTCAGGACGATTGAGATAACCTTTTGTTACTCCTGCACCCCCCACATACATCTCACCGGGTACACCAACCGGTACAAGTTGTAAATATTGGTCTAGTAAATATACTTGTAAGTCGGGAATGGGACGACCAATCACACTAGCTGTACTATCCAAGTCGGTCATACTTAATGGTCGATAGGTCACATGAACGGTAGTTTCTGTAATTCCGTACATATTAACTAATTGGGGGCATTGGTCGCCATGGCGCTGAAACCAAGGTTGTAAGCTGTTAATTTCTAAAGCTTCTCCTCCAAAAATAACTAAACGTAAGCTTAAATCGTTATCTGTTGTCGATGAACGATCCCCCCTTGATAAGGGAAAACTTCCTTTTAAGGATTCTTCAGCTTGAATTAACTGACGGAAAGCGGTAGGAGTTTGATTGAGAATTGTTACTTTTTCTTGACATAATAGCTGATAAAATGCTTCGGGGGAACGAGTTATTAAGTAGGGTACAACTACCAAGCGTCCACCATATAACAAAGCTCCCCACATTTCCCACACCGAAAAGTCAAAAGCGTAGGAATGAAATAGACTCCAGACATCTTGACTATTAAAATTATACCAAGCATCTGTAGCGGTAAATAATCGCACGACATTGGAGTGATTGACTAACACCCCTTTCGGTTTACCTGTGGAACCGGAAGTGTAGATAACATAAGCTAAGTTATCTGGAGTGACCGTGTTTTCTGGATTTGACTGGCTGTTTTCAGCGATTTTTTCCCAGTCGGTATCTAAGCAAATAATCGAAGCTTGATGTTGAGGTAGAGTTTCTCCTAGCTTTTGTTGCGTTAACAGCACTGATAATTGAGCATCTTCTAACATGAAGCTTAACCGTTCAATCGGATATTCAGGGTCAAGAGGAACATAAGCACCACCCGCTTTTAATATCCCCAATAAACCCACAATCATCTCTAAAGAACGCTCAAGACAAATCCCCACTAATTGATCAGGTTTTACTCCCAAAGATTGCAAATAATGCGCTAACTGATTAGCTCGATTATTTAATTCATTGTAGGTTAATTGTTGATCTGAATATACAACTGCTACCGATTCGGGTGTGCGTTTTACCTGCTCTTCAAATAACTGGTGAAGACACTTAGTAACTGGGTAATCAACCTGCGGATTATGACCGTCTATTAATAATTGATTTTTCTCAAATTCTGTCAGCAGAGGTAATTGAGAAACTCGCGCCTCTGGATTGGCGACCATTCCCTCCAGTAAGGTTTGAAAATGCCCCAATAGGCGAGTAATTGTCCCATCATCAAATCGGTTAGTATCATAGCTAATTCGCACCTGTAATTGATCCCCAGGGAGCGCAATTAATGTTAGAGGATAATTAGTTTGTTGAGAAACCTGAATATTTTCTAGATAAAAACTATCATTACCTAAGACCGCAGTAGCGTCAACTGGATAATTTTCAAAAACAACTATACTGTCAAATAAAGATGCACTTCTAGGGATTTCACTCCAAGTTTGAATCTCTGCTAATGAACTATATGAGTATTGATTAGACTCAACTAACTGAGCTTGTAAATCTTTCAATAAAGTCAGTGCTGAGGTGTCCGGTTTAACTTGGATTCGCATGGGCAAGGTATTAATAAATAATCCCACCATTGCTTCAATACCAGCAATAGATGTCTCACGACCAGATACAGTCGCACCAAATACTATGTCTGTTTCTTGGCTATAGCGAGATAGCAATAATCCCCAAGTTGCTTGCACTAAATTATTCAGTGTCAAGCGATTTTTCCTAACAAAAGACTGGCAGGCGGCTGTGGTTGAAGCGGGGAACTGAATTTGCTGTTTTTTATAGACGTTGCTATTTTTAGAATTTGATGATCTTTCTATTACCAAAGGAGTAGGAGCAGTAAAACCTTGCAGTTTTTGTTGCCAAAATTCCTCGGCTGGTTTTTGTTCCTGTTGCTGTAGCCAAGCAATATATTGGCGATAGCTGACAACAGGTTGATCAGTGCTAATCTGATTTTGAGAAATTTCTTGATAAATCTTTAAAAAATCTTTAATCACTAAAGATAAAGACCAACCATCAAGTAATAAATGATGACTACTCCAAACAAATTGATAGGTATTTTTATCCAACTTGATCAGATTTAGGCGCATTAATGGAGCTTCAGACAATTCTAGGGATTTTTGCTGATCACTCTCCAAAAAAACTGCTAATTCCTGTTCTTGCTGTTGTGCGGTTAAATGTTGCCAATCATAAGTAGCGACTCTCACAGTTACTTGTCGATACACTACTTGTACAGGTTGGCTCAATGCTTCCCAAATAAAAGCTGTACGGAAAACGACATACTTTTCTACTAATCTTTGCCAAGCTTGCTCAAATATTGTTGTATCGACATTGCCCTTTAAATTACAACTGAATTGGACGAAATATACATCTGCATCTGGCTCATACAAGCTATGAAACAACATCCCCTGTTGCATCGGCGATAGGGGATAAATATCGGCTACATTTTGTCTATTTGTGCTATTCATCTGGGAGTTCATCGTTACAGTTGAGCTAATATTTGTTCTAGTTCTATTTGGTCGATTTCTAATAAGGGGAAATCTTGGGCGGTGTAATCTCCAGTATCCGCTTCAGGCGGCGGAGGATTCACTATTTCTGGTTCTGTTTGTGACTCGGTGACTCTTGTTGCTACTGTGGCTAATTCGGCGATACTTTGATGGGTAAATAATTGTTTGGGGGTTAACTCTAATCCTGCTTTTCTCGCTCTAGTAATGATTTGAATAGTCAGGATGGAATCGCCCCCCAGTTCAAAGAAGTTATCATAGATACCTACTGGCTCTACTCGCAAAACTTGTGACCAGATTTTAGCTAATATTTCTTCTTCTAGGTTACGAGGAGCAACAAAATTCAATTCTATCTCTCCACACAAGTTGGTTTCAGGTAAAGCGCGACGGTCAATTTTACCATTAGGTGTTAGGGGTAATGATTCCATGATTACGAAAGCACTGGGAATCATATAATCTGGTAGCTTTTCTTTTAAGAATTGTCGTAATTCATTGGGGGTTGGTGTTGTCTCTTTTTGAGGGACAATGTAGGCAACTAAACGTTTATTTCCTGATGTATCTTCCTGGTCAATAATAACCGATGATTGTACTTGAGAATGTTGTTTTAATACTGTTTCAATTTCCCCTAATTCAATACGGAATCCTCGTATTTTTACTTGATTATCAATCCGTCCTAAATACTCAATATTACCGTCAGGTAAATAACGCGCTAAGTCTCCTGTTTTATAGAGACGAGAATCTGGGTAATTACTAAAAGGATTAGGAATAAATTTTTCTTGTGTTAATTCTGGACGGTTAAGATAACCTCTTGCTAATCCTGCTCCACCTATATGTAATTCTCCTGGAATACCTACAGGTAATGATTGAAGATTGGAGTCTAAAATGTAGATTTGTGTATTAGAAATTGGACGACCAATGGGGATCCGTTGTCCATACATTTCTCTCTGACAATTCCAAAAAGTTACATCAATACAACATTCTGTCGGTCCATAGAGATTGCACAAATTTACATTTAGTTGGCTCAATAATTTCTCTTGCAAAGCCACTGGCAAGATTTCACCACCACAGAAGACTCGTTTGAGTAACTGACAATTTTCGATTCCTCCCTGTTCTAAAAGCATTTGCAGTAAGGATGGCACAAGTTGAACAGTAGTTACTTGCTGTTGGGCAATTGTTTTTAAGAGGTAATCGCTGTCGGTATGACCCCCTGGTTGAGCTATTAACAACTGTCCACCTACTAATAAAGGAGCGTAAAATTCCCAAACTGACGCATCAAAACTAAAGGGAGTTTTTTGCAGAACTCTATCCGTTTTAGTTAGGGGGAATGTTTCTTGCATCCAGAACATATGATTGGACAGGTTACTGTGGGAAAGCATTACCCCCTTCGGTTGACCAGTAGAACCTGATGTATAAATAACATAAGCTAAATTAGTTGCTTGTACATCAGTAATTGGATTATCCTGACTGAACTGAGAAATTAACTCCCAGTCAGCATCTAAACAAATAAGTTGTGCTTGATGTTCAGGTAATTTATTAATCAATTTCTGTTGAGTTAGTAACACTTTAACAGCAGCATCTTCTAACATAAAAATAATCCGTTCAATCGGATAATCAGGGTCAAGAGGGACATAAGCCCCACTCGCTTTAAGAATGCCTAATAATCCCACAATCATCTCTAAAGAACGTTCTACACAAATCCCTACTAAAGTATCAGGTTTTACCCCCAAAGATTGCAAATAATGTGCTAACTGATTAGCTCGACAATTTAACTCATTATAGGTTAATTGTTGACCTTCAAATACTACTGCAACAGCATGAGGTGTCCGTTCAACTTGTTTCTCCAACAACTGATGAATACACTTATCTAATGGGTACTCAGCCTGAGTATTGTTCCACTCAAAAAGTAACTGCTGTTGCTCAACTTCTGTGAGCATTGGTAATTGGGAAATACGCTGCTGTGGGTTAAGCACAATAGAGTTGAGCAGTCTTTCAAAATGCTTGGCCATGCGCTCAATAGTAACAGCTTCAAATAAATCAGTGTTGTATTGCCAACATAGCTTAATCACTCCTTTCGCTTCTCTCACCATTAAACTCAAATCCAAGTGTCCGCCCTGTTGTCCGAACAAGTGTGGCTCCATTGGCAACACTGATTTTTGCAGATGCAAGGAATTATTTTTTGGTTCACACCAAGTTTGTGCTTGCCAAGCAAAACTAACTTGAGAGAAAGGCGAACGGCTGGGATCGCGTTGTGGCTGGAGTTTTTCTGCTAACAGAGAAAATGGGTAATCTTGATGCTTTTGTGCTTGTCTAACTATTTTGCTGACTTGAGCCAGAAGTTCTGTAAATGTGGCATTCTCCTGGACAGAAACTCTTAAAACGGTCAGGTTAGAAAAGTAGCCGACAATCTCTTTAAACTCTTTACCCGGCCGTCCTCTCATCGGGCTGCATAAGAGGATATCTGTTTGATTGGTGTAGCGGTAAAGTTGGACGTAAAATGCTGTAAGCAGAATCTGATAAAGACTGGTGTTCGATGCTGAAGCTAGATGCTTGAGTTTTTCAATTAACTGTTCATCTAGCTTGACAATGTATGAGGCTCCCTCATAAGTCTTGACTGGGGGGCGGGGTTTGTCTGGGAGCAAATTCAAAATTGGCAATTCGCCAGCTAATTGTTTTTGCCAATATTGCCACTGTTTTTCTCCCCTATTACCCGATAGCATTGCTGCTTGCCATTGGACAAAATTTGCATAAGTTTTATTTTCATTCCAAGAATCTGGGGCTGTTTCTGTCTGCTGTTGACTAACTTGCTCCACTTCCTCGGGATATAAAGCTTGAAATTCACTCAGCAGTAAATTATAAGACCACATATCACCAGCAATGTGGTGCATTGTCAGCAAGAGAATGTGTTCTGCTGCTGAACGAGTAAATAAATTCACCCGCAAAACTGAATCTTTTTCTAAGTTAAAAGGGCGGTCAGCAATAGCATAGATTTTTTCTACTAATTGGTCTTCGCTCCAGTCGCTGGCATCTATTACCTCAACCTTAAAATTCTCTTGCTGGTTAACCTGCTGTACCGGTTTGCCTTCATAACTGGTATAGGTGGTTCTCAGAATTGGGTGCTTTTCAATAATTTTTTGCCAGACACGATTGACAACAGCAATCTCTAAATAAGCATGAATTTTTGCAGTAATAAATATATTATAAGCAACGCTCTCCGGAGCAATTTTCCAGATTAACCACATTGCTTCTTGACCCGGTGAAAGTGGGTAAATTGTTTTCATATTTCTACTCATGACTCGCCCGCATTTGTGATGATAAAAAAAGATTTCTAGGGGAGGGCGTATGCTTTATGCCTCTACAGAAACCGAATTTGCCCCACTGTAGGGGCGCAAGGAAGCCGAGTACAAAATGTAACATATATCGAACATTTTTCACCATCATGTCGCAAGGTCTGTTATCGCTTTGAGGGAACGGGGAACAGGGAACAGGGAAGAAAATCGGCGCACCTCATTGCTTTGAAAACTGTACCATGAAATCCTATCATAGAAAAGAAAATTTGTCATGGTCAACGAAATTCGGTAATATGTGGTAGTCTGAGAAGCGCTCACTAGCTTTAGCTATCCAAACAACGGTTACTTGTAGTAAGATAACGAGGGTTAAAAAAGCAGTAGCAGGGGGCTGAGAAAGCCATCTCTTTACACTGACAGATAAAGCGACGGGAGTATGTTAGCACAACTCAAACACAATAACCTTAAAATTGTCGGGGAGCTTTATATTTTCGCCAATTGCCTTCTACTCCGCCAATCCAGCCAAAATCTAAAATCATTCCAGCAAAATGTCCACAACTCAAATATAAATGCTATATGTCCGCCAAAGTCCCTCAAGATCGATCGACGACTAATATTATCTCCGATGTCAGCAAATTTTGGCACAGTGTCAAGCTGATCGCTGCTCCCTATTGGTATCCTACCGAGTCGGGAGGAAGGACTTTTGCCGATGTGATTCAAGCTTGGGCAATGCTCATCCTACTAATCGGGGTAATACTAGGAGTTGTGGGATTAAATGCCTTCAATAGCTTTGTTAGTAATTACTTAGTTGATGTCATTCTTGAAAAAAGTGATTTTGATAAATTTGTCAAAACTTTGGTAGTTTTTGCGGTTGGACTGCTCTTTGTCACCCTTTTAGTTGGCTTGCTTAAATTTCTCAGAAAAAGAATCGCCTTGGATTGGTATGCTTGGCTCAACGACTGGATTCTCAACAAATATTTGCATAATCGCGCCTATTACAGAATTAATTTTAAATCCGATATCGACAACCCAGATCAGCGTTTATCCCAGGAAATTGAGCCGATTACCAGTAAAGCTCTCTCCTTTTTTGCAGTTGCCCTGGAAAATGTCCTAGATATGATCACTTTTTTAGTGATTCTCTGGTCAATTTCTTCCTCTGTAGCCATTATCTTAGTCGTTTGGACAATTCTCGGTAACGTCATTGCTATCTATTTTAACCAAGCTCTAAATAAAATTACTCAAGAAGAATTAGAACTTAAGGCTAACTACAATTATGCTCTAACCCACATTCGTAATCATGCGGAGTCAATCGCTTTCTTTGAGGGAGAAAATCAGGAATTAAATATTATTCAGCGGCGATTTAATAAACTCTTAGACAGCGCTAAACGTAAAATTGATTGGGAGAGAGGCACAGAAATTTTTAGTCGGGGCTATCAGGCGGCAATTCAAGTATTTACTTTTGTCATTTTGGGTCCTTTGTATATCAATAGTGAGGGCATTAGTTTCGGACAGGTCGGGCAAGCCTGTTTAGCGGCTAATTTGTTTGCTACGGCGCTGGCGGAATTAATTAGTGAATTTGGCACTTCGGCACAATTTAGCAGTTATGTTGAACGTCTATCGCAATTTTCCCAAGCCTTAGAAGAAGTCATTAAACAACCGGAAAATTTAAGCACGATTAAAACCATCGAAGAAAACCAATTTTCCTTTGAAGATGTCACCTTGCAAACCCCCGATTATGAACAGGTAATTGTCGAAAACCTCTCCCTTTCTGTTCAGCCAGGACAAGGTTTATTAATTGTCGGTCCGAGTGGTCGGGGTAAAAGTTCCTTGCTACGCGCTATCGCCGGTTTATGGAATGCAGGCACAGGCCGATTAGTGCGTCCCCCCCTAGAAGAAGTATTGTTTCTGCCCCAACGTCCCTATATAATTTTAGGAACCTTGCGAGAACAGTTACTCTATCCCAATCGTAATCAAGAAACCAATGAGATAAGATTGAGGGAAGTTTTGCAAGAAGTCAATCTCCAAAATTTACTAAATCGAGTCAATAGCTTTGATACAGAAGAGCCTTGGGAAAACATTTTGTCCCTGGGAGAACAACAACGTTTGGCTTTTGCTAGGGTATTGATTACCCGTCCCAGTTTTACTATCCTCGATGAAGCCACAAGTGCTTTGGACTTAAACAATGAGGAAAATTTATATCGGCAATTGCAGAAAACTCACACAACTTTTATTAGTGTCGGACATCGGGAAAGTCTCTTTAACTATCATCAATGGGTTTTAGAACTCTCTAGTAATTCCCATTGGCAACTGCTTACAGTGGAGGAATATCGCCGACAAAAAGTGAAAGAAATTATTAATATTTCTGTCGATAGTTCTCAAGATAGGCGCGAAGATTTACCGAATCAGGAAACCGAGGTCAATCCTAAAATCAATTCTGTCGGGGAACCCCCCCCCGAATCGCCAACGACAACAATCTTAACAGAAGTCGAAGAGGGACTTTCCCATGCACAAATGAAGGAATTAAGCGACTATTCCCTCAGTAGCATCAGAAGCAAAGCCAGTCAGGGAAAATCAATTACGGGGAAAGATGGACTGACCTATCGCTATGACAAAGACCCTAAAATCTTAAAATGGCTAAGAGTTTAGCCGATGAGAGACCGGTCAAAAAACAACGTTAAACCATTACACCAACTTAGCTACCCAAAAAATGAATCAAACCCTGGTCAATCAACAACAGTTGTTCCAAGAAATCGTCCAAGATATCGAGCAAAATAAAATTGCAATCGCGGCGAAAAAACTGCGTCAACAGGAAGCAGATAGCTGTGAAATTCCGGCTCAGTGGCTCTGGAAAACAGCAGAGGCTTTAGAAACCAACGACTGGAGCATTTTATCAGAAGATTTCATTAATCTGAATTTTATCGGTAAAAATGGTTATTTTCTGATGATTGCTCCCTATCGCATCAATCGTCAGGGAGAACGACAACTCACGTTGAGTGCAATTTACGGAAAAATTCACCAAAATAGTCAACCTTCTATCGAACAACTAGAAAGCTTGACTCGTGAAAAATTTGGCAGTCTAAGACAACCGATTCCTAGAAATTTATCCTTTACTGAAATTGCCAGTTGTGGCACGGTTAAAGGTGAAAAGGGGGAGGCTTTTATCGTTCCCCATAGGTGGACTTTTCCCAATAGTGTTCAGGGGCCAGCTTTAAATAATGCCAGTGAGCAAAAAAGACGCTTTTCCGGTTCTAGCTATGAATGTATCCGAAAAATTTTTGAGCCAGAAACGGCCGATTTGCTATTAGGACCCCTGGAGGATCAAATTAATGGTGAACGCTATCGTCATCTCGATACCCAATTCCATGAAGCGGGTCATGCTAGTGGGTTAGGATTTGACTTAAAACTCAAAAATAAACTGTTTCAAAACTATACCTATGCCGGAGTCGAGGAGTGGCGCTCAGATAGTTTAGGCTTTGAATTTGCCGATTGTGCTTTACCTGCCGAAGAAGCGGGAAAATTAGTCGCTGTTAATTTCTGCATTCGCTTTGGTTTGGATGCTCACCGTTTAGGGGGTTTAGAAAAAGATGTGGATGTCCACGCTAGTTTGATCAGTTTGGAATATCTCTTGCAAAATGATGCCATTTATCTCACAAAAAATGGTCAATTGTCTCTGCGTAATGTCAGTTATCCAGGCTTACTAAAAGCGGTGGAAATGCACCGAACAAAAGCCTTATCTCTAACGCGAAGGGAGTTGAATCTAAATAGTCCAATAGGTCTTTTTGCTCTGTATAAAGTAGAGATTCATCCCGCAACCCAATTAATTTTTCAGGGACTAATTGTAGAGCGCTGCCGCGGAATTTGGTCAGATTTACAATAAGTACCTAGGGTTTGCTGATAACCGGCCCGGTGAGGGATGTCAGTCAGCCATCTGCATCCCACCAAAGCCTATTGATGGCGATAGGGATTGGGGTCAACTCCTCTGAGTTTCTGGCCACAGCAAGTGCCGGCTCTGGAATATTAGTCGTTGACTCCTAAGTAGCTGTTTGCAATTAAATAGAAGATAGGTTTTGCACTCGATCCCCCCTGCCCCCCTTAATAAGGGGGGTGCCGACAGGCGGGGGGATCTTAGAGTTTTTTACGCCCATCTACTTACACATTTATTTATATATATCGCTAGATAACTAAAATGTGTTAAGCTAGGCGGTAGCATTCTGGGAAATCACGACAGATAGATCAGTCTCTTATTCGTCAGAATCCCTGAACCCCTGATTACCTCTTTCTCCCCCGGTCGATGACAAAACCAATGGCTGAACAACGCTCTGTACTAAAATTTAATGGCATCGATGATCATATTGATCTATCCCACGGATTTCTTGACATCGATCAGAGTATTACCATTACATTTTGGGCAAAAGGGGAAAATAATTTAGCTACAGAAACGACTCTTTTAGAAGCTGTTAATCGGGAAAATAACCGGGTTCTACATATTACCCTGCCTTGGGGCGATCCCGTGAAACCTGCGATTTTTTGGGATGCGGGAAATGAAGAAGGTTTCGATCGAATTGAAAAAAAAGTCAAGCTTAAGGATTATAGCGATTGGACTCATTGGGCCTTTGTCAAAAATGCGACCACAGGCCGAATGTTGATCTATCGCAATGGTATCATTTGGCATCGTGGCAACGGTCATAACCGTGCCTTAACGGGGATTGAAAAAATCATCTTGGGAGCCTCTGTTAATCTCTCTCATTATTGGCAAGGTTGTCTTGCAGAACTTTCTGTTTGGAATCAAGCGCGTAGCCAAGAAGAAATCCAAAAAGCGATGTATCAATCTCCCTTAGTTGATGACCTTGGCTTAGTTACTTATTTATCACTCAATGGCAGTGCCGAGGATCAAACAAGTTATAGCAATCATGGTATTCTTTATGGGACAACCTGGCAACTAGATAGTCTTCCCTCCAAACCGACCTCGATCCCTAAATCAAAAACTCAGACTAGCAGTAAAGCTAGAAGGAGTGCGAAAAGGATAACAATGGTCAACGAAATTTTTAACTCCCTTGAAGAAGAAGAAGTGATTGAACAGGATGCTCCATCCGAAAATCAAGAACCTTCCCGGGAAGATAATTCAGAATCAATTATAATTGCCGCAGAAGCTGCTCTTGCCAGTAATGAAATTGAGGAGATTACTAAAACGGCAATTTCTCAACCGGATATACTGACTTATTCAAACCAGAAAAAACGGTTAATTATTTGTTGTGATGGTTCTTGGGAAAACTCTGGCAGTGCTTACCCCACCAACGTGGTTAAATTCGCCGAATCTATTAAGTATATTGCCGAGGATCAAACCCCTCAAATCGTCTTTTTGTCAGGTTCTGGCAGCGCCGAAGATAACGAATTTATTAAAAGTTTAGGGAATGAAACTTTTGGCTGGGGCCTTGATCGGATGATTCAAGATGCCTATCGTTTTCTTGTCCTTAACTACAATCCCACAACCGAGGATGAAATTTATTTGTTAGGTTTTAGTCGAGGAGCATATATCGTTCGTTGTTTGGCTAGTTTTATCGATAAATGTGGAATCCTAAAACGATCTAAGATTAAAGAAATTCCCCTAGCTTATCAACTCTATCGAGACCACAACGTTAGTTTCGATAGTGCCAAAGCTCAACAATTTCGTGCCGCTAATGCTAAAAAAATTGAGACAGAAAAGGAAGATTTTCAAGATCGTATTCCAATCAAGATGTTAGGTTGTTGGGATACAGTTGGTCATTTTGGTATTCCTGATTTAACTCCTTGGTTTCCCCTAGCTAAGTTTTATCATAAAAAATATGAATTTAGTAACACAAAATTAAGTCCGATTATCCAAAATGCTTTTCATGCTGTTGCCATTGATGAAAAACGGAAAAACTTCCCTTCCACTCCGATCAAAGCCAACCCCGAAAATCCTGAACAAGTTGTCAAAGAAGTTTTATTTGTCGGTGAACATACCTGTCTAGGTGGTGGCAAAAAAGAATATCAAGGACTTTCCGACTACCCCTTACAATGGATGATTAATCAAGCCAAAAAATTGGGATTAGAGTTTGACTCAACCACCTCTGAATTTGAGGAATTCCCAATTAAACTAGACCCCACCATCAAGTTCGATAATACCCTTAAGGGATTGTCGGCCTTGGGAGGTGAGCAATGGCGATATTTCAATACAAAAGTTGTCACTGTTCATCACAGTGTGGTAAAACGATTAAAGGCTTTTTCCGATTATCGTCCCAAAAGTCTTGAACCTTTTCTTCAAGCTTTACTTGACGGCGATCAACAGATAGATTAACCTTGCTTTAGAATTAAACTAATCCTTCGCTAGAAATTTGAGGTGATTTTTATGGAACTCGATAACATTATCAAAAAAGTGGCAGGTGCTTATTTAGCTTCGGCTGTTATTGCTGTCATCGTGCTAATTCTAACCCTCGGACAACCCTTTGTAGTTTTTATGGGTATTGGAGCGATGGGGTTGGTTACTGTCCTAGGAGATGCGATCGCTCAGTACGGAATTGAAGCGGTTCTGAATGCTTTTTACACTGAGCGAAGTAAAAAAGAATCCCTGGAAACACTTTTGGCTGAAATTGATGCTTTACCTCTGACTGATGACCTGAAATTAAAAACCAAAAAACACTTGACTGACCATCAAGAACAGACAGTAAAGCAGCAAGAAACGGTAACTGAGCCAACTCCTGAAAGTCCTCAAAGAGTTGTTATTGAAAATGAACCAGTTATTGAAAATGAACCAGTTATTGAAAATGAACCAGTTATTGAAAATGAACCAGTTATTGAAAATGAACCGGTTGTTGTTGAAGTTGAAAATGTTTAATTAGGTATTGCTCCCTCTTGCAATAGCTGGGGGCAGCGGATGATTATTGCTAAGTATTGAGGAATTTTTTGGTCTAAGATAGCTATGCTAAATAGGAACTCTCCACATCTGATGACCTATAAAAAAATTGCCATTTATGAGCAAAGCTATCAACTTCCTGTTTTTAAAAATAGATACTTAAAGAATTTTCAGAAAATCATCAAGGAACGTCGGAAATTAATTCAAGAAGGAGTTCGCTACCATTACTATTTTGGTAAGATTATTAAACGAAAAGAAAAAATTACTCAACAAGAAATCTTGATTGAGACTCAGTTATTAATTAAAGACTATAATTTATTAATTAACGGGCTAGAAATCTATCAAGACGGATATTATCGTTTTTTACTCCAACTCAGTGACAATCTCAAAATTTTATTTTCCCAAAAATATCAAGAATTAAAAATCTTAGACTACGAGAGAATAAAGTTAGAGATTAAAAATAATAATAATCAAAATATTCTCAATCAACTCAAGCTAGAAAAACAGGAAAATTTTCGGGCAATTTTGCTACTGGGAAAAACATCTTTTTTGATGTTGAGAAAAACTAAATTACTAGGGGAAGGAGTTCAGAAATTAGCCGAGGATACTCAAAAGCAGAAAAAAATTGTGCAAGCAATTATTCAAGAACTCAAAATTTATGAGGAATTAAATCATTATCAACTCAAATCTCAACGAGTTCGCCAAGAAATTGCTGATCTTGCCCAAAATGCGATTAATTTTGAAAACTACCTACAGGACTATTTTGCTCCTTTTCAATTATTAATAGAAGAAGTCATTAAGGTGGACGAAGAATTTTATGCAACGGTTGGAGAAATTAAGTATTTGGTAGACAATATTTTTCAACCTCAGCCTGATCTCTTAGAAACGTCAGATTCCAGCATAAGTTCTGAGTTTTTGCTAAATTTTCTAGCGACTGGTTACGAGAAAGAAGCAAGGTTAAAAGAGGCTTTTTCCTCTGATCAATTTAATGATTACTTATTCAATGAAAGTGAATGGTCAGCACAATTCATTTCCCTAGAAAAAACCATCAATAAATTATCTGATCATTTAGCAGAACAAGAGGCTTGTCAAAAAGACGCTATCCCAAAAACTCCCCTAGCAATAGTTGTCTCTCAATTCACTCAAAACAATCTTGACAAATCTTCTAGTTCTAAAAATCCCCCGACTTCCCCAAATATCTTAACTCAAGAATCGGCCGATCTTGATTATAATCAATTACAAGATTTGCTAATAAAGCAACAGTGGCAAGCGGCTGATCGCCAAACAACCAAACTACTATTAAAAATTTTGGGTAGAACCTACTGGAATGAGGTTTATCCTCAAGATATTGCTCAATTACCTTGTTCGGAACTGAAAAAAATTGATCAACTTTGGCTGCATTATAGTAATGGTCATTTCGGGTTTAGTATTCAGCAGGCCATTTTCTCTAGTCTCGGTGGTTTAGTGGATTATGAAACCCAAAAGAAACTTGGCGATCGCCTAGGTTGGCGGAAGGAAGGTAAATGGCTCAATTATGAGCAACTAAACTTTCAATTAGAGCCGAATTCTCCCCTCGGTCATTTACCGGTTCATTGGTTGATTTTTGAGGAAAATCTTGGTGATCCATCTGCCGAGGTTTCTGATCATCAAAACTCCGTGGCTTTCTGGAGAGTTGGCAATTGGTTATTATGGCAACTTCACCTCGTTTTCAGCAAAATTCAAGCCTGTGGAATTATTCCTCTGTCTGACTTTTAAAGCCATTATCCCATTAAAAACTGATTTGGTATCCCTACCAATTTCTTGACCGATAGTTAACTCTTAATCAGAAAAATATCGCAAAAAAATCTCCCCTTTTTACTGGAAATAAAAAGGGGAGAAAATATTAGATAGCTTTAGGATTCAGTCATCCATTCCGTATGGAAAAACTCACCTCTGGGTTTATCGGTACGTTCATAGGTATGAGCGCCAAAATAATCCCGTTGTGCTTGGGTGAGATTTTGCGGTAAATTGGCCCGACGATAACTATCAAAATAGTCCAAAGAAGAACTAAAAGCCGGGACAGGAATTCCCAACTTATTAGCTAAGACTAACACCTCACGCCAAGCTTCTTGGCGATCGAGGATACTTTGCTTAAATTCCGGCGCTAACAACAAATTCGGCAGGCCCGGATTTTCCGCAAAAGCTTTGCGAATTTTATCCAAGAAACCGGCCCGAATAATACAGCCGCCCTTCCAGATGCGGGCCGATTCCGGCAGACTGATATTATAGTTAAACTCCTGAGAAGCTTTAGCGATTAAAGCCATACCTTGGGCATAGGAACACATTTTCGAGCAGTAAAGAGCATCACGCACCTTATCCACAAATAGTGCCGCATCCCCCGGATAGGTTTCCCCAGGTCCGGGTAACTCTTTTGAGGCTGCCACCCGTTCATCCTTATAAGCGGACATCACGCGAGCATTAACCGCAGCATAAATGGTCGGAATTGGCACCCCCAACTCCAAGGAACTTAACACGGTCCAGCGTCCTGTTCCCTTTTGTCCCGCCGAATCCAAGATTAAATCTACTAGATGATGACCGGTTTCTGGGTCAACACACTTAAAGATATCGGCGGTAATTTCAATTAAATAAGAATTAAGCTCATCGGTGCGGTTCCACTCGGCGAAAGTTTCCTGTAACTGCTGATTGCTTAGTCCTAGACCATTTTTCAGCACATCGTAGGCTTCGGCAATTAACTGCATATCGCCGTACTCGATGCCATTGTGAACCATTTTCACATAATGGCCCGCACCCCCGGACCCCACATAGGTGACACAGGGACCATCATCGACTTGGGCGGCAATTTTGGTTAAAATCGGCTCTAATTCCCGATAGGCGAACTCTGTACCCCCCGGCATCAGGGAAGGACCGTGCAGAGCGCCTTCTTCGCCACCACTGACTCCCATCCCAACAAAACCCAGTTTAGTGGTTGATTCTAGGTCGCGGGTGCGTCTTTCCGTGTCCTCGTAGAGGGAGTTACCGCCATCGATAATCATATCTCCTTCTTCGAGAAGGGGTTTTAATTGTTCAATCACGGCATCCACCGGCGGGCCAGCTTTGACCATGACCAGAATTTTGCGGGGACGCTCTAAAATTTGGACGAATTCTTCTAAACTATAGGCCGCCTTGACATCTTTGCCGACGGCGCGAGTTTCCATAAATTCTTTAGTTTTGCTGGCGGTGCGATTGTAAACAGCGATAGGAAAACCCCGACTCTCCACATTGAGAGCGAGATTTTCTCCCATGACAGCTAGTCCGATAACACCGAAGGTACGTTTAGTCATAGAAATTCAGTCTCGGCTGATGCGTTCTTCTTCCCCTTTTAGCGCCTACTTTCCCTAGGATAGCTAAACTTTCCCTATTTCTTAAGCCTTGACTAATCAGTGATCAGTAATCAGTAATCAGTGATCAGATTTGGGTTTTCAGTGACCGGCATTGAGTGAGGAGTGTGACAGCGTTTCTCCTCAAGATGAAGTGTAACCTAATTTGGTATCACCCCCTGACGACTGGCTACTGTTGCCCGTTCCCTAAAACCAGAGACTTCCTACCTCACCATTAAGATAACTGCTATAAATGGCATTAACAGTGCTGTGTTTTCACTGATGACTGAAAAACCCCCAAGCGCAGAAAAGTTAATGCTAATGTTAAATTAAATTAAGAAAATCCCCATTATTCCTCGGCTTATATGCAGTTAACTTGGCTTGATAGTAATTCTTGGTTAATCGAAATCGGGGGAAAACGCCTGCTTCTCGATCCTTGGTTGGTAGGTTCCCTGACTTTTGGTAATTTAACTTGGCTATTTGAGGGCAAAAAAACCGCTAATCATGCCATTCCCCAAAATATCGATCTGATTCTTCTCTCCCAAGGTTTGGAAGATCACGCTCATCCTCCCACTTTACAGGTACTCGATCGCCAAATTCCCGTGGTGGCTTCTCCTAATGCCGAAAAAGTCGTTCGAGTGCTTAATTATACCCATCTCATCCCTTTAACCCACGGCTCTAGTTATATCTTTGACAATGCGATCGAAATTACTGCTGTCCCCGGTTCTCCAATCGGGCCGACTCTGGTGGAAAATGGTTATGTTATCAAGGAATTAGCGACAAATCAGAGTATCTACTACGAACCCCACGGTTATCATTCTCCTAGCCTCGATTCTCTCGGTAAAATCTCCGTGATTATTACCCCTTTGATTGACTTAAAAATACCTTTCCTCGGACCGGTAATCAAAGGACAAGAAAGCGCCTTGGCAGTCTGTCAACGCTTGCAGCCTCAATATATTATTTCTACGGCTGCCGGTGGTGATATCGAGTTTAAAGGATTATTAATGGCGGTGTTAAGTGCTGGGGGTAGTCCCGAATCTTTTCAAGAATTATTAACATCCCATGACTTGCCGACAAAGGTAATTGATCCTCGTCCTTGGCAACCTTTTACAGTGGAATTGGGCGAGTGCGTTCCTGGTTTGAGCTAATCTAAGTTAAGGGAAGAATAGAAAAAAGTCAAAACTTTCTTCCCGATTTTTATCTAAAAAAGTAGAATTTTTGTTATATCTTTGCTGGCTACAGATGACATTAATTGTTTTAAAAAACTGGCTCTCTTGTATATTGGATGTAGAATGGGTAAAACCCCACACCCCACACTCTGCCCCCAGGAAAAACTTTTTGCCGCAAACCCTAATTAAAAGTGGCTCTTCTTTACTAAATTGTCTATGAATCAGTTGCCCTTATTTTCTCAGTCAAAATCAGTGCGAGACTTTTATCAACCTGATGCCGAAATAATTCTTTATCAAGGAGATAGCAATAATTTTATCAAGACTATACCAGATAATTCTGTGAGCTTGATTATTACTTCTCCTCCCTACAATTTAGGAAAAGACTACGAAAAAAAAATCTCTTTGGATACTTATCTGGAAACCCAAACCAAAATTCTGGTAGAATTCCCTAGAATCTTGCAAGATAATGGCAGTATTTGCTGGCAGGTGGGAAATTTCGTTCAAGAGGGAGAAGTTTATCCTTTAGATATTTTTTATTATCAGCTATTTAAACAAATGGGTTTCTTTTTAAGAAATAGAATTGTCTGGCATTTTGGCCATGGACTACATACCTCTAAAAGATTTTCTGGCAGGTATGAAACTATTTTGTGGTTGACAAAAACCGATAAATATATCTTTAATCTTGATCCAGTGAGAATCCCCGCTAAATACCCTGGTAAGCGCCATTTTAAAGGTAAAAATATCGGTAAACCCTCTGGTAATCCTTTAGGAAAAAATCCCAGCGATGTTTGGGAGTTTTTAGCACAAGAATGGGATGAGTTACTATGGGATATTCCTAACGTTAAATCTAATCATCCAGAGAAAACTATCCATCCTTGTCAATATCCAATCGAATTAGTAGAAAGATGTGTTTTAGCCTTGACAAATGAGGGGGATTGGGTTTTTGATCCCTTTGCCGGGGTTGGAACTTCTCTGATTGCTAGTATTATGCACAATCGTCGAGTGATGGGGAGTGAAAAAGAAGCAGAATATGTGAAAATTGCCAGGGAAAGAATCGCTGCTTATTTGCAAGGAAATCTCAAAATTCGTCCTTTGGGAAAACCTATTCATCAGCCTACTGGCCAAGAAAAAGTCGCTCAAATTCCCGAAGAATGGCACAATAATATATAGGAAGTAAAACTGAATCCCCCCAAGAAAGTACAGGTTTTTGCTCTCATATACTTGGGTTTTAATGCTTAGTGCCGTCTAACCCATCCTACAATGATTGATAAGTTTTTTTGTCACTATTTTTAGAGAAAACTTTCCAGAATTGTTGCAGTTTCTTGTCCCGTTTTTTCCCAACTAAAAAGTTCGGCGCGTTGGCGACTCAAGGATTTTAATTTAAGACGTAATTGTTCATCAGTAGCGATTTGCTGCATTGCCTCTCTCATCTCATCAATACTATAGGGATTAATTAAAATTGCCGCATCTCCTGTGACTTCCGGGAGAGAGGAAAGATTAGAAGTAATCACAGGAGTTCCACAGGCGATCGCTTCTAGTACAGGTAATCCGAAACCTTCCCAAAGGGAAGGATAAACTAAAGCAGTTGCTTGGTTTAAAAGTTGCGGCAATTCTTCATAGGAAACATAGTTTAAAAATTGCACCCGTTGAGAGATTGATAATGCTTCTACCTGTTGCTGTAGAGCAGGGGTAAAACGGGGGTCAAATTGACCGACAATTAATAATTGATATTCGGGATCGATTTGGGAAAAAGCAGTAATTAAACGAGCGAGATTTTTATGAGGATCATAACGACCAAGATAGAGAAAATAGGGACGAGTCGCCAGATTTAGAGGACGAAAATTATGAGAATCATATCCAGAAAGAATCACGGTTATTTTGTCAAGAGGTATGTTAAAAAACTTATTAATATCCGAGGCAGTTGCTTGGGAAACAGCGATAATATGTGTGGCTTTTTTCAGGACTTGAGGTAAATAGTATTTATTATAAAAAGTTAAAGGAGAAAATTTCGGGAACCGCAGGGGAATTAAATCATGAACTGTGACAATATAGCGGCAATTTCCATAAATAGGTGCTTCGGGAATGGGGGTAAATAGCAGGGAAGACTTTAATTGTTGATAGGTTTGATAGAGTTGGGTTTCTGTCCAAATTAAGCGCTTAATATTGCCTTTGGTTCCCTGCTCTTGGGTGAGGTTTGCCGACACAGGATAGGTGTTAAAATCTGGGTAACTATTAGAAGTGATTAGGGTAGGATTTAAGTTAGCTAATTGAGGAATGAGATTTTTAGTATAGGTAGTCAATCCAGTATATTTAGTACCGAGAAAAGCGAGATTGATTAATAATTGATGATTTCTATTCATAGATATTAGCTAGTTAAGCAGGTAGGTGTTAAAAGTTGTCAGACACCACCCTTATCAAGGGAAGATTAAGGGGTGATCAGCACCCCCCTTATCAAGGGGGGATTAAGGGGTGATCAGCACCCCCCTTATCAAGGGGGGATTAAGGGGGGATCCATCTTCAATTTAATTATAACTACTTACTTATTATAAAAGAGAAAGATAAGCTTTTATAGTAGCTTGTGCGGTTTTTTGCCAAGAGAATTTTGCCGCTTGTTTTTTTCCTTTAGTGATTAATTCTTGACGGAGAGAGGTATCACTAATAACTTGATAGATTGCTGCGGCAATTTCTAGGGGATTATCGGGATTAATTAATATTGCCGAGTCTCCGGTGACTTCGGGTAAGGATGCAGTATTAGCAGTTACCACGGGACAACCTAAAGTCATCGCTTCTAAAACTGGTAATCCAAAACCTTCATAAAAGGAAGGATAGATAAAAACATCAGCTTTTTGATAATAATCCGCAACTAAGTCATCAGCAAGATAATCAAGATGTTGAATACTATCTCGAAAGGGAGACTGAGATATTTTATCGAAAATTGGTTGATACTTCCATCCTTTTTTGCCAATCAGAATCAGATTATGGTCTAATTTATACCTGTCCTTAAGATAGTTAAAAGCATCGATAAGATTAATAATATTTTTTCGTGGTTCTAGGGTACTAACAAAGAGTAAATAGGGTTTAGTGATAGTTAGAGATGAGGGAGGATTGGGGAGGGAAGAATAACGACTTGCGAGGGGAGTAACAAAAATTTTCTCTGGGTTCACATCTAAATATTCAATAATATCTCGTTTGGTACTTGCGGAGTTAGCAATAACTAAATCTGTCCATTGTAGAGATTGTTTAATCCGTTGGGTGTAGGTTTTGACAATCCCCGTGACAAACTCAGGATATTTAATAAAAGTAACATCATGAATAGTCATAACTTTGCGACTCTGACGACAAGGATACACCACATGATCCAATCCGTGGAGAATATCGGGAGAATCAAGAAAGTTTTCTAGATAGGGAATTAGAGGATTAGGAAATCTGGTTAAGATATTGCTAAGACTGACGGGAATTGGTAAACATTTAACCTCTGGATAGGATTGCAGTTTTTCGGGGATAGAAAGATTACCCCGCAGCCAGTTTTTTACCGATGGTTGAAAACAGAGGGACAGGGAAAAGTTTTCTTGGTTTTGTAATTTAGCTAATTCGGCAATCAGGTGATAAGCATATAATCCAATTCCACTAGGATTTTGTCTTATCGGTGTACCATCAACTAAAATTTTAAGCATTTGTGGTTAGATGAGATTGACGGGATAGATATTTTTAAAATTACAGATTCAATTGTCAATTTTGCTCGCTTAGGACAAGATTAAAATCGGCAATAAACTCCACCCTAATAGTTAATCTTACCCTATAGCGCCCCTAAATAGCAGCCTTTTTGGGCTAGGTTACGGTCAATACTTAATTTATCGGGCAATTTTTTCGATTATTGTCCCACCCTACGACTAGGATTGTCAACGGGTACTTATCAGCTATGAATCTCCTTGACGAAAAACACTGTAATTAGTTATAATCATGGAAGAATGGCTTCCTCGTACTTGTGGTGATCGGAGATTTCTCAAAAGTTATCTCAGGGATGGCTTAGTCCCCTACAGAACAAGCAAGATCGGGTAATGCCGAAAAATCTTGATTAACTAATGTTTTCACTATGTTTAATCGCTTAGTATCTTTTAAATTCTTAGAAGGCCATGAAGGTGAGGTTAAATGTCTAACTTTTTCCCAAGATGGTAAACTTTTGGCTAGTGCCGGAGATGATGGGAATATTCTAATCTGGGAATGGAGAAAAAATCAGAAGTTTTCTTTAACTAAAAAAATTGATGAAGTTTTTGAAGATGATATCAATAAAATATTTGGAGATCTAGAGGAGGGGATTAGCAATATATTTGGAAATAAGGGTGGAATCGCTATACCTAAAATTAATGATATGTTCTCAAAACCACCTCAAGTAAAGGTTTTGGAGATTGATGATATATTTCCAAGACATAGACATAAAAGAATCAACTCTGTTGCTTTTAGTCCCTGTCAAGGATTTTTGGTCAGTGGAGGAGATGATCAAACCCTAAGAATTTGGTCACTGGAAACTAAAAAATTAATCTCTACCTTAACAGGACACCAAGACAAAGTTACAGCAGTAGCTGTTCATCCCGATGGGGAAATTATTGCTAGTGGTAGTGAAGATAAAACGGTGAAAATATGGTCAGTAAAAACTGGAGAAATTCTAGCCACTTTACAAGGTCATAGCGATAAAGTCCTAACAGTTAAATTTAGTCAAAATGGTCAACTTTTAGCCAGTGGTGGCGGCGAAAATGACAAAACGGTAATTATTTGGAATCTGGGAGAAAAGAGCAGTATTACCTTAAAAGGTCATTCCGATTGGTTTGGAGGTATTTTATCGGTAGATTTCGGCAGTAATAACAAATTTTTAGCCAGTGGCAGCAAAGACAAAACTATTAAAATCTGGGATATTAAAAGAGGTACAGAGGTAAAAACTCTCAGCGAACATAGTGATCATATCAATTCAGTTAGTGTTAGTCCTAATAATCAACTATTAGCCAGTGGTGGTGATGATAAAAGCTTAAAATTATGGGATTTAAAAGCAGGAAAAGCGATTATTTCTATTCCCCATCCCCAGAAAATCTATTCCGTTTGTTTTAGTCCCGATGGTAATTATATCGCCACGGCCTGCCAAGATAAAATCGTGAGAGTTTATGGCACTTCCGAACTACAATCTTTAGCAAGTTGAGCAATCTTTGAGCGCACCGGATGCTTATCGGTGTCTAATTATCCACTAGAGATCGCTGCCGGTCTGTTCCTCTCGGAAGTAAAGCTGATATAATTGACAGCTAGGCTGGGCCAGATCGCCTTTTAACTGAATTAAACCCATACTTTCCAGTTTATAGGCAGTAATCGGTTCTAATCGCACTCCCTTATCGGAAGAATTAACCACTTCCCCCATCGCTGTCAATAATTCCGGCTGTTTTTGCAGATTATCCCAGTGATGACGCAGGTGTGCCGCGTAAATTCCCCCTTGGGTAGCAGCATTAGGGAGAATATTTTTCTCCCCGCGCACCTGCGCTTCCAGGGCCAAACGGCTAAGATAGGGATGACCAGCAACTAGAGCGATTAAATCCCCGATAAAACGCTGATTATCTTCATTTTTAGGCAATCCGTAGCTACTAGCCAAGTTTTCCAGTTGTTCGAGGCTAAAACCGGGTAATTTAATCGCACGGCCGACATTAAAGGGAGATTGATTAGCGTCCAATTGAATATAGATTTCCGTGGAATTAGCAATCGCTAACCGCAAATTCTGCCAGATTTCTAAATTATTAGCTTCTTCGTGCCAACAGCGCAAAAGCGGCAGAAAATCCCTAGCGATGTCGGGATACTCGAAAATTCTGTCTAAATTATCTAGGGCCAAAAAGAGCGGCCCGTTAATCTGTTCCAAAAGATAGGACTGAAAATAGGTTTGACAACTGATTAAACTGCCAAATAGTTCCTCATCCCAATATTCATCTAATTGAGGCTTTAAACCCAATTCTCGGCTAACATTGGCCGAAAACCAGCGACAAAATCGGTCTAAACTGGCAAACATCGCCTTTTCTGCCACTTGACAATTAATATAAACTGTGCTATGTCCCCAACTATCTGCCTGAGCGAGCAGATGTTTAAGGAGAGAAGTTTTACCAGTCTTTTCAGGGGATTTAATGCGAATGAGTGACCCCGGACGATTAATTTCTTGATAACAGTCGCTTTCGACGGGAGGGCGGCTAATATAAGTATCTATAACTGATTTTTCTGCTAGTATCGGGACGGATTGATTTCTCCATTCAGGATATTTGATATCTTTGAACCATTCTCGGAGGATTTGGAACTTACCCGGCCCTTTACTACCTAATTCGAGTTCGGGACAGCCATTATCTTTATCTGCCGAGAAATAGCTATAGATTTTAGTCATTTGTTTTTTATAGGTTTCATGGCTGGCAGCCTCAGCCATTTCCCAAATTTCCTCATCCGGTTTGCGCCAATTTTCATAGGCAAAACGAACCAAAAAAATTTCCTTTAATTTGCCTTGAACACCGTATTCTCTGGCTAGATGTTTGAGAAACTCGTCCCATCCCTGTGGTTTCATCCCGTTCTACTTTATTCTACTCAAATTCCCTTTTTTTCCATGTTAACCCCTTTTTCCCTCTTGGCAATGGGACTGACATCCGAGAAGGAAGGCCTTATGGTAAAAGTAGGTCAATTACCTGATGGTGTCTAAGGGAGTAAAACCATGAAAATCTCGTTAACCTTGTTTGTTGTGGCCTCCTTGCTGTTAGGTTCAATTCCTCACACTTTAGCGGTTAATAGTCAAGATAACCATTTTGACCCTTCCTCTTGGCCGCTAATTTTACAAAACCGTGACTGTAAGGGTGATAAGGACGATAATTGCAATTAGTCCTGATTATCTCGGTTAAGGTTGTTAGTCTATATCCCGCACCGATGAAAAAATCGTGGTCGGGATTTTTTTGATCTTAATCATCAAAATTAGGGTTAAACCAAGTAAATTAGAGGAAATTGTCAAAGATTGACTTTTATCTTGCTCTTAATAGCTAGGGATTGTCCAGATGTTAAAATTCGTCTAGGGGTGGCTTCTGAATGCCAACAGCCATTTTTATCAATATAGAAGGGCATAAGCGAATATTTGTGAAGATTTTTGGTATAATCAAAAGCTTGCACAATTTATCGAGCCGAATTGATAGATAGCTCCTGTTTTCTGGAACGACCGCTGAATAATAATCCTAACCCTTGTCT
Organism: Microcystis sp. Msp_OC_L_20101000_S702; assembly: GCF_007095705.1. Taxonomy (NCBI): domain Bacteria; kingdom Bacillati; phylum Cyanobacteriota; class Cyanophyceae; order Chroococcales; family Microcystaceae; genus Microcystis; species Microcystis sp. Msp_OC_L_20101000_S702. The sequence goes on along the minus strand of NZ_SFBO01000067.1, from coordinate 91,299 downwards.
TGTGGAAGTTTTCACCTGGAGTTATCTAGAGACTAGATCAGCGGCTCTCTTGTTCTTTGTGTGATCATTTTAACTTACTATAGAAGCGATCAATCTTTGTGTCCTCTGTGCCTCTGTGGTTCCTTCCACTCCCTCGCCAGCAGGACTGTATCTTAGAATACATTTTACCCACCAAACCCAAGAGATCCGATCAGCTTTCGACTATCACATATAGTTCAAAATGATGTAAACTTTGACTACAGCAACAGCTTGCTCAAAATAACCCCACTCTAGCTTTTTTAGGTAGTAGTAGTCCACCGACTTGACTAATTGACTTAAGGTGGGAATATTTCGGTTTACGCAGTATAAATAGAACAAATGTATTTAGTAAAATGATGGTTACTGTAACCCAAGCAACATCCCAATCTAATTCGTTGATTGATTACGTTAAGCAAGTTTTTATCATCGCCTATAAAGAGCCAACAGAGGCACTAGAATCCTGCTTTCGGGAGGAGGGATTTAATTGCGAAGTTCTCAGACAAAAACACCTAGAAGAATATAAGGGTTATTCCAATAGCTACCTTACTCTTCTTAATCATTGTCAAGCATGGCAACGTATTATTCAGGAAAATAAACCGACTTTAATTATCGAAGCTGATTTTGTTCCCGTGGTGGGCATCAGTCAACTTCCTTTACCATTTAATCCTAATAAAAAAAATGTGGGTATTGCTTGGCTATATACTTGCGCTCCTCAAGTTTATTATGTATCACCCGAAGGTTTTGCCACTGGATTTTCTACCTCTGCTGTTGCCTATATCGTTACCCCAGAAGCAGCAAAAATTATCATAACATTAGAAGAAAAAATTAGGCAAAATCCAGGTCCGAAATCCTATTCTTCTTGGGATTCAACTATTGATGCTCTATTAAGAGAGCAAAAGCTTAAAAATTATCTGCCCTTTCGCTGTTACGGAGAACATGGTGGTTTGCCCAATCTGGAACATTACCGCAATAATTTAAGCAAAGCTCATAGAGCAGATGTACTTTATGGTTCCTTAGCTTTTTTACCAATTTATACTCAAGGAAAAAAGAGTCCTTGGCTGGCTTTTTGGTGGGAACGTTTACAAGCAAGAATTAAAGGCATTGGGAGATTACTTGCGGGTAAATATCTGCGTCTGGCTACAGTTCGCTACAATAACCACTCATTCCGTTTTCTCGGTTTCGCTATTTTCAGACATTTCACATGGCGCTTATGAAAAATTATGCCAAATCATTCCTGCTTGTCAAAATCAAGAAGTCGCCTGTAATTCCTCTAAACGTGCTAAAACTTCGGCACTGTGAATGGCAGGATTTACCCCTAAATAAATCTCTTTTAAAATCCCCTGCGGATCGATAAGATAGGTATGACGTAGGGAAACATAACCCATCCAAGAACCATAAGCTTTACTAACATCTCCGGTAGTATCTGCCAGCAAGGGAAATTTTAAACCCTCCGAGTCGCAAAATTCCGCATGAGAATCGACATCATCGGCACTTACCCCTAAAACTTGCGTATTTTTAGCCATATATTTCGGCAAATCCTGCTGAAAACGCCGCGCTTCTAGGGTACAGCCGGGGGTAAAATCCTTGGGATAAAAATACAAAACTACCCACTTACCCCGATAATCCGATAGGGAAATATTCCCTTCTCCCGTGTTAGTCGGTAGGGTAAAATCGGGTGCCGGTTGATTTAAAGGGGGTTGGGGGCCACCTAAAGCGTTAGCATCGGGAATAAGGGCAAAAAATGCCAGAATTACTGCAATTAAAAAACTCAACAGTTGACGACGAGACATAATCAGTTATCAGTTATCAGTTATCAGTTATCAGTTATAGTCATTTCAACTAAGATTGAGAATATCAATGCCAGAGTTCATAAGGGTTTAACTGGTCTATAGCGGTTATCGCATCTGTGTGGCACACTTAAACCTTTGCTGATTAAGCTGTTCAGGATCGGGAATGTACCTCTTGTGAATCAGAAACGCTATAGATTGTATCAGACTTATCTGAAATGATCATAGCAGTCATTTTAGTAAAAAATCCTAGGGTTAGGGGAAAATCGGCGGCTCTCTTATTATTTGTGTGATAAGTTTAACCTAATACGAGAGCGATCGATCTCTGTGTCCTTTGTGTCTCTGTGGTTCGTTCCATTCACTTGTTCCTGTCACACCAGAACAATCAACTGTCACCCTAGCTTAATATTCTTTACATAACTTGACAAGGAAAGGGCGAGGTAAAGGGGGAAAATAGATCGAGCTTGTCTTCATCTGCCTAACGATCATGTCTATTGTCACCCTTAACCCCCTTCAATCCCATCAAGATTTAGTCATCGATCCAGCCAAAATCACGGGATTACGCGGAAAAATCACTATCCCTGGCGATAAATCCATATCCCATCGTTCCCTGATGTTAGGAGCGATCGCCGAAGGAGAAACCGTTATTCATGGGTTATTATTGGGCGAAGATCCCCGCAGTACCGCTAGTTGTTTTCGTGCCATGGGTGTGGAAATTTCCCAACTCAACAGCGAGAAAGTGATCGTCAAAGGTAGGGGTTTAGGCAATCTTGAGGAACCCTTAGAAATCCTTGACGCGGGCAATTCCGGCACGACGATCCGCTTAATGTTAGGATTATTGGCTGGTCATCAGGACCGTTTTTTTGTCGTTACCGGTGATGCTTCCCTGCGATCGCGTCCCATGTCCCGGGTGGTGAAACCCCTCAAAGAAATGGGGGCGCAAATTTGGGGCAGAAAAGCCAATTCTTTGGCTCCTTTAGCCGTTTCTGGGGAATGTCTGCAACCGATCCACTACTATTCTCCCGTCGCTTCTGCACAGGTGAAATCCTGTCTTCTCCTCGCTGGACTGTTAACGGAGGGGAAAACCACGATCACGGAACCCGCTTTATCTCGCGATCACAGTGAACGGATGCTGCGCGCTTTTGGGGCAAATATTGAGGTGGATGGGGAGACTAATAGCGTCACGGTGACGGGTTATCCCACTTTAACTGGACAAACGGTGATTGTACCGGGGGATATCAGTTCGGCGGCCTTTTGGTTGGTAGCGGGGGCAATAGTGCCTAATTCCGAGTTATTAATCGAAAATGTGGGAATAAACCCGACTAGAACCGGAGTTTTACAGGTTTTACAGGCAATGGGAGCAGATATCACCCTCGAAAATCAACGGGTGGTGACGGGGGAACCAGTGGCGGATCTGCGGGTGAAATCTAGTCAACTACAGGCAACCACGATCGCTGGTGAGATTATACCCCGTCTGATCGATGAAATTCCGATTTTGGCAGTAGCGGCGGTTTTTGCCCAAGGAACAACAATTATCAAGGATGCCGAGGAATTACGGGTGAAGGAAAGCGATCGCCTGACGGTGATGGCCACCCAACTCGATCGCCTAGGGGCAAAAGTAACGGAATTACCCGATGGTTTAGAGATTACCGGCGGTACAGGCCTATTCGGCACGGAAGTGGACAGTTTTACCGATCATCGCATTGCCATGAGTCTAGCGATCGCTGCCCTCAATTCCCGTCAACCCACCACTATCCATCGCGCTGAAGCGGCCGGCATTTCCTACCCCGATTTTATAAGCACCTTAAAGCAAATTTGTCAAGAGTAGAAATATTAAGTTTTTCTGCGAACGGGCGAGGAGTAACTGGTAAAATTGCGGGATAAATCACAGAGTAGTAGGCCGCCTGTGTGATAATCAAGTTCATCGATCGAAATAGCGGAAAATAGAAGCGTCCCTCATTCAAATTTCCCTGAAAAATATCTCCCTATCTACCCCACTCCCGTCTTCTATTCCCCACCGATAATGGAAATCATCGCCCAATTAGAGAAAGTTTCCTATATTTATCCCGAATCCTCCAATCTAGTGCTTAAAAATATCTCTTTGGCAATTCATCGAGGAGAATTTTTAGGTATTATCGGGCCCACAGGTGCAGGAAAAACTACTCTCTGTTTAACTCTTAACGGTATTGTCCCCCAATTTTACGGAGGGCGTTTTTTTGGTTATGCAACAGTAGCCGGTTTAGATACTTTAACCCATCCCGTTAGCACCCTGGCCCGCTATGTGGGGGCAGTATTTGAAGATCCCGAAACGCAACTTTTAGCCACTTCTATAGAAAATGAAATCGCTTTTACCTTAGAAAATTTACGGCTACCGCGAGAGGAAATTAAAGCGCGTATTCCCAAAGTTTTAGCGGCAGTCCGGTTAGAGGGAATGGAAAAAAAATCCCCCGGGGAATTATCAGGAGGACAAAAACAACGATTAGCGATCGCCGCTGCCCTCGCAGTTCAGCCCGCTTTGTTAATTCTCGATGAACCCACCTCCCAACTGGATCCGGTGGGATCCCAGGAAGTTTTCGCCACCATTAAGGAGTTAAATCGCCATCTCGGTGTCACCATTGTGATGGTCTCCCACGCGGCCGAGGAAATGGCCGAATATGCCGATCGCCTGGTACTATTAAGGGAGGGTGCGATCGAAGCCATGGGAACCCCAGTAGAGATCTACTCCCAAGTACAACTTTTACAGGAAAATGCCCTGCGTCCCCCGCAAGTGGCCACTACTTTTGCCTTGATCGAGCAGAAAATCGGGGCGGTCGAGTCCATTCCTGTCACCCTCGACCGCGGTTTTGCCCGTTTAAACGAGCTTAAATCCTTTTATCATCAAATAACACCAAACCCTCCCTTATCGTCGGTTTCTGACCCCTTAAACCCCCTACTGAGCGTTAAAAATCTCTGCCATACCTACCCCGATGGTACTACCGCTTTGCGGGATGTGTCCCTCGATATTGCCGAAGGGGAATATCTGCTGATTATCGGTCAAAATGGCGCAGGAAAAAGCACTTTAGTCAAGCATTTTCTCAATCTTCTCTCGGCGACCACCGGTCAAGTTATGATTGACGGACGTTCTATCACTAGCTTTTCTGTTAGTGATTTAGCCCGTTCCATCGGTTATGTAGCCCAAAATCCCGATAATCAGATTTTTAACACCACTGTCGAGAAAGAAGTATCATTTGCCCTGACTAATCTCGGTTATTCTCCAGAAATCGTCACCCAACGCACGGAAGCAAGTCTAGAAGCCATGGGATTGCTAGAATATCGATCCTATCATCCTCTCTCCTTACCGAAAGGCGATCGAGCGCGGGTAGTGATTGCGGCAATTTTAGCCATGGAACCGCGTATAGTTGTTTTCGATGAACCCACCACCGGCCAAGATTACCAAGGGGCTAAGGCAATTTTAGAGGTGAGTCGTCAATTACACCAGATGGGCAAAACGGTGATTGTGATCACCCATCACCTCTATTTAATGCCAGAATACGCCGAAAGAGTAATTATTATGGGTCAAGGAACTATCCTTTTAGATGCCCCAATCCGGCAAGCTTATCATCAAACCGATCTCTTGGCCAAAACCTATCTAACTCCACCCCAAGCAGTTTTATTAGCACAAAAATTAGGACAACTTTCTGGTTATCCTAATTCCCTTTTAACTCCCCAGGAAATTGCCGATTGTTTTCAGAGGATTTAGCCGTGAGGCTATTTAACTGTTTCTAAGATCAACTTCGATCGCTTAACATTATCAGGTACAGGAATCGGATAATCGCCATTAAAACAGGCAGTACAGAAGGTTTTCGGATCTTCTTTCGTTGCTGTTAACATTCCATCGTGACTGAGATAAGCTAAACTATCCACCCCGATTTGTGCCTGAATTTGCGCCACCGATTTAGTTGCCGCAATTAACTGCTCTTGGTTGTCCGTATCAATACCATAAAAACAAGGATGAGTCACCGGAGGAGAAGATATTCTCATGTGAACTTCTCTTGCTCCAGCATCGCGTAAAGCTTTAACTAATTTCCGGCTAGTGGTTCCCCGCACGATCGAATCATCAACAATAATAACTCTTTTTCCCTGTAAAACATCCTTTAAAGGATTCAATTTCATCTTAATTCCCGACTCTCTCATGTGTTGGGTTGGTTGAATAAAAGTTCGTCCCACATAACGATTTTTAATCAATCCTTCCGCGTAGGGAATATCAGAAATGCGCGAAAATCCGATCGCAGCTGGAATACCCGAATCGGGAACTCCCATCACCATATCTGCTTCTATCGGCGACTCTTTGGCTAATTGTTCCCCCAAACGTACCCGATAAGTATATAAAGATTCCTCGTGAACAATGCTATCGGGACGAGCAAAATAAATCATCTCGAAAACGCATAATTTTTTCTCCGGTTTAATGGCCCAATCCACCGAAGATAAGCCATCTTCACTAATCCAAACTAATTCCCCCGGCTGCACATCCCGCAGATAATCGGCCCCAATAATATCTAATCCGCAGGTTTCCGAAGCTAAAACATAACGAGGGGGATTGCCTTCTTCTTGCAAAACCCCAATTACTAAGGGTCTGACACCATTGGGATCCCGCGCCCCGATAATTCCCGTCGGTGTGCCGATAACAAGGCTGTAAGCCCCGCTACAATAACTAAAGGCATCGATCGCCGCTTGTATCCAATCCTTGCCACTATCCACTTCCTGACCGATAGCGACGGCGATCATTTCCGAGTCGGTGGTGGTGACGAGATCACAACCGCGCTGTTCTAATACATTTCTTAACTCAAAAGTATTGACTAAATTGCCGTTATGTGCTAAGGAAAGTTTACCTAAACGGCTTTCGATCACGGCAGGTTGGGCATTGGCGCGACGGCTAGAACCGGTGGTAGAGTAACGAGTATGACCGACGGCGTGAGTACCCGGCAAGGTTTTAAGGACAGTTTCGTTAAAAACTTGGGAAACTAAGCCCATTTCCTTGTAACAATGCACCGTTTCCCCGTCGTAGGTGGCAATACCTGCCGATTCCTGTCCTCGGTGTTGCAGGGCATAGAGTCCGAAATAGGTCAGTTTTGCTACTTCTTCCTCGGGGGCATAGAGTCCAAAAACTCCACAGGCTTCTTCAGGCTTATCGACACTGGCAAAAGATACAGATGAGTCGGGATGGCTAGACATGGGAGGGTTGGGGCTGCAGAATACTTTGGTAACAAAATCTTAACCGATCTTAATCTTCTTTTAACGATTTATTTATCAGCTATCAGCCTTTATTTACCGATATAATCGGCCATCTTATCTAGCTGACGGCCTCAAGATTACAGCCTTCTTTCGATCGCTTTTGACCAAACTTGCTGTATAGTTTCTAGACTAACATCGATCGCCGGTTGTTTATTCTGGTCAAGAATTAAAAGAATATCGCTTTTTTCGCTAACTTTGCCGGTTATTTGCCAATAGTCTCCCAATTGTGTCTTTAGATATTCTTCCCAATCTTGCCGATTTTCGGAGGAAACGGAGACGATAATGCAACTAGCTAATTCCCCGAATAACACCGCGTCAAAACGTCCCTGATGCTGCCAAGAAAGGTCAATTTCCGCCCCTAACTGCCCACTAATACAGCATTCTGCCAGAGCAGTGGCTAAACCTCCCTCCGCGCAATCGTGGGCAGATTTCAGCCAACCGGCGCGAATTCCCCAACGACAGGCCGCTTGTACCTTTCTTTCTAACTCAAAATCAATTACCGGCGGTTTTCCCGTCACCAAACCGTGAATAACGGCTAAATATTCGGAAGCGCCGATAGTTGGCAAGGAGAAACCCAAAAGATAGATTAAATCCCCCGCTTTTTGCCAACCTTGCCCGCAAATTTGCCCGATATCCGGCACTAATCCCACCATCCCAATCACGGGAGTCGGATAAATAGACTGGGGGCTGCCAGCTGCATCAACGGTTTCGTTGTACAAAGAGACATTACCCCCAGTCACCGGTGTATTCATTTCCCGACAAGCTTCGGCAATACCCTGACAAGCAGTGGCTAATTGCCAATAACCGATTGAATTCTCCGGACTTCCGAAATTGAGATTATCCGTGACAGCAATGGGGTCGGCCCCAACACAGCTAAGGTTTCTGGCCGCTTCCGCCACGGCCAACTTAGCTCCGTTATAGGGATCAAGATAAACGTATCGCGGATTACAATCTGTAGTCGCCGCTACACCTCGCCGAGAATTTGCGGGATTAGCACCCAGAGGACGCACGCGAATCACGGCCGCGTCGGCCCCCCCGGGGAGAATAACGGTGTTATTCTGGACTTGATGGTCATATTGACGATAAACCCAGCGTTTTGAGGCAATCGAGGGACTATCCAGCAGTTTTAATAAAATCTCGTTATAGGATTCGGGAATAGGAATCGTGCTATCTTGCCATAATTGAGCTTTTTGGGCGTATTCTGGCGGTTCTGTTAGTAATTCCCGATGATAAATCGGAGTATTATCCGCTAGGGCCGCGGCAGGAATTTCGGCGGCAATTTCCCCTTTAAATAATATACGGACGATCGGTTCTGCAATTACCTGGCCAGCGACCACAGCCTGAAGTCCCCAACGATGGAAAATCTCGATTAATTCGCCTTCTCGTCCCGATGCTGCCACAAATAACATTCTTTCTTGGGATTCCGACAGCAGATATTCGTAGGGGACCATCCCAGTTTCCCGGACGGGTATTTTATCGAGGTCTAATTCAATTCCCACCCCTCCCTTGGCCGCCATCTCGGAGGTAGAACAGGTGATCCCAGCAGCCCCCATATCCTGGGCTGCCACCACCGCGCCGGTCTTAAATGCCTCTAAACAAGCTTCTATCAGGGATTTTTCCAGAAAAGGGTCGCCCACTTGCACCGCGGGCCGGTCATCCATAGATTTATCGGTTAATTCGGCGCTGGCAAAACTCGCCCCTCCCATACCGTCGCGGCCGGTGGTAGAACCAACGTATAAAACTGGGTTTCCCAGACCTTTTGCCCCGGATTTAACGATTTCCTCGGTTTCCATTAGCCCTAAAGCCATGGCATTAACGAGGGGATTGCCATTGTAGGCATTATCAAAGTATATCTCGCCGCCCACCGTGGGAACGCCGACACTATTGCCATAATGACTTATTCCTTCCACAACTCCGGCAAAAATGCGACGATTGCGGGCATCTTGCAAGTTACCAAAACGGAGGGAGTTGAGGATAGCAATAGGACGGGCCCCCATGGTAAAAATATCCCGCAGGATGCCTCCGACTCCGGTAGCGGCACCTTGGAACGGTTCCACCGCAGAAGGATGATTATGGGACTCGATTTTAAAGGCTAATCGCAATCCATCGCCTAAATCCACTACTCCGGCATTTTCCCCCGGTCCGACGAGAATTTTTTCGCCGGTGGTGGGGAATTGTTTGAGCAGCGGCCGGGAGTTTTTATAACAGCAGTGTTCCGACCACATCACGCCAAACATTCCTAATTCGGCTTTGTTGGGGTGTCTTCCCAGTCTTTTGACTATTTCTTCGTATTCTTCGGGTTTGATGCCTTCTGAGGCAATTTCTGCGGCAGTGAAGGGGGTAGTCATGGGAAAATGCGATCGAGGGACAAGATTTATTGTATAACGTCTGATGAGATCGAGTTATACTGCTTAGTGAAAGACAAAAAAGTTAAAAAGGTTTGCGCTAGTAAAGTTAAGCTAAAGACATAGTTTTATGATCAGTGGGAACGAAACTATGGCAGTAGAAACAGCTTTATCAATGAAAGCCTTATATGATCAGGATTTTGTTCTCTGGGCTTCAAAAACCGCCGAACTTTTAAAGCTAAAAAAGTTTGATGAGGTGGACTGGGAAAATCTGATCGAGGAAGTGGAGTGCATGGGGAAAAGTGACAGACGGGCTGTAGAAAGTTTATTAACCCAGCTTATCGAACACCTGTTTAAGTTAGCTTATCACAAATCGGAACGGGAGCGAGAACGCAACGTCTGTCACTGGGTAGGAGAAATCGCCAGTTTCCGAACTCAACTAGGAGAGTGGCTAGAAACCACTACTCTCAGTAACCATGCGCGGGATTATTTTCAAAAAGCCTACTCGAATGCTCGAAAAACCCTAATACAAGCGAAAACCGTCACTGGCGATGCGATTCCTGTCGAGCCTCCTTTCTCCCTCGAACAGGTATTAGATGGGGAGTGGTTCCCGATTGATATCGATCATTACTTCGACGTATAAGAACAAAAAAGTTAAAGATGAATATTAAAATTATTGTTTGGCAAGAGGATGATTTATGGTGTGCCACCGTTCCAGCTTTCCCCAGTTGTCATACTTGGGGAAAAAGTATATAAGAAAATCTATCCAACTGCTAAACTAGAGGCATCTTTTTCGCTGACACTGGGGGAAAGTTCCCCGTCAATGGTCACTACGCGATCGATCAAGCCTTGAAACTGTCCAATAATTGGTTTTAGGTATTGTTCTAGATTAATGGCTACTTTGGCCATTTTGATCGCTTCTTGTTCCAGATTATCTAACTCCAGCTGCAGCTGATACACTTGTTTATAACCGTTCAACTTACCGATCATTTTCGAGAAAACCTGTTTTTGTGTATCCTGATACTGTGTAGAGATGAGGAGTAATTATTTATGGAAGCTGGCGGTTCACAACGAGGGATTTCCCCAACTCTGCGGCAAAGTGGTATCGGTTTAATGTTACTGGCATCGGGGGGAATACTAATCTGGTTTGTCACCTGGTTAAGTAATTTTAGCTTCGGGGGACGCAGTTATCGAGCCAGCTTCCTTTTTCCTAATGTGGGTGGCATGATGGTGGGAACCCGCGTCGGTTATCGGGGAGTGAGAATCGGGCAAGTGACGGCAATTACCCCAGAACCGGAGGGAGTCGCCGTAGAAGTGGAGATTTCGCCAGCAGATCGCCTAATTCCCAGTAATTCCCTCATCGAAGCCATTCAATCCGGTTTAGTGGGTGAAACCACGATCGATATTACTCCCCTGCAAGCTTTACCCGTCGGTGGTGTCAAAGAACCCCCTTTGAGTCCTAACTGCAATGGGGAAGTGATTATCTGTAACGGTTCCCGTTTACAAGGTCAATCGGCGCTCAATGTCAATACCTTGATCAGATCTTTACTGAGAATTTCTAATCTAGTTAGCGATCCCGATATGGTGGCCGGATTTCGTTCCTTTACCCAACGCGCTGCCAATGCCTTGGGGGGACTCGATCGCTTTAGTGGTGAGGCAACCACCGCTTTAAGCGAGGTACGTCGCAGCGGTACTCTAGGTAAAGTTAATTCGGGTATGAGATCCCTAGAATCTTTACCGCAAGTATCCGGTTCCCTCGATCGCCTTTCTAGTGATCTTTCCGGTGTCGGGGGATTGAGTCAGGAAGCGACTACTTTACTGAGAAGTTTACAGGGAAGTGGCGGCCTGAGAAATTTAGACGCTACCCTAGTAGAGGCCCGAAAAACGCTGCTTTTGGTGGGAGAAACTACCGAAGAACTGCGGGTTTTTTTGGCAGCTAATCAAAATCGTTTAATTGCCACTCTCGATAGTATCAAAACTACCAGCGATCGCCTACAAACTACTCTCGCTGCTTTGGATCCGATTCTGACACAAGTGCAGAAAAGCCAAATTATCGACAATTTAAACACTATTTCGGCAAATGCTGTTAAATTAAGCGAAAATTTGGGTAACTTTACTGCTTATCTCTCCGATCCTGCCACTGTTGTCACCCTACAGCAACTCCTCGACTCCTCTCGTGCCGCTTTTGCCAATCTTCAGAAAATCACCTCGGATGTGGATGAAATTACTGGTAATCCGCAACTGCGACAGGAAATTATCCGCTTAATTCAGGGTTTAAGTCGTTTGGTTTCTTCTAGCGAACAACTACAGCAGGAATTCGCCCAAGGTCAAGCAATGACAAGAATGGCCGCCCAAATTGCGACAATAGCCCCAAATCCCCCCGCTAATACCCCAGAAAAAGACCCTAAGAAACCTGAATCTGAGTAGCAGAATTTGGGGTTAGGGGTTGGGAAAAAAAGTCCGAGCATTTGTACTAAAATTTTTAAGACCCAGTTTCAATACACAACAGTTTGTCTAATTTTTTGTCATAGCTAAATGAGGAATTTCTTCACCATGTTGACGATAACTTTCTTTAACGCCTTCCCAAGCTACAATTAATTCATTGAGTGCTGTTTGAGGGCGATCAGCAAAAGCGGAAACGCTAGGCATTTCTACTAAGTATGCTATCCAATCTCTCTCCTCATCTTGAAAGATATTAATGCTAAAACCGTTAAAATCGTCGGTTGTTGGGTTCATTTTCTTCCTCCTGTATTTTTAAAAATTGTTTAACTTGATAAGCTTTCGCTTCACCGTTTTTTGTCGGTTGAATAGATAGACGGACTCTCTTGGATGAATACCAAATGTGTTGACTTCCTGTTTGATGGTCAAAAGTCCAACCACAAAGATTAAGCAAACTCTCAAATTCGCTAAAACGTAATCCTTGAGGCGAGTTTTTGGCTTTTTCTAGCAGTTTTTCTTTTTTTCCCATCGATCGATCACAACGAACTCAATCTATTTTAGCTTAAAGTTAAAAGAAGAAGATCGCATTTATACATCAGAGATAGAATGCAATTCGCCGCTACAATACCCGAAAATCAATTAGTTTTGCTAATCTTTGAGTCATAATTAAAAACTCCATTTTCACAAGAACGGCCACAGCATAGCACAGAAAACCTCAAACTAGATGAAAAAATGATTAATTTTTTGCTCAAGATGGCCTTAAATGAGCTTTGGGATAGAGAGACTTGTGGCAAGATATAATTAAGGTATATTTGGGGGAAGAAATTGGATTATGGAAGAACTTTTAGAATTAAAAGCTTTGCTCTTAAAAGGTGATATTAAAGGTTCACTGGCGATTGTAGAAGAACTTGAAGATATGAGCAAAAATGGGATTATTAGCACCATTCGTAGTTATGCTGTTATCTTATTACTGCATTTGATTAAACAACAGGCAGAAAACCGAACCACTCGTTCTTGGGATGTCTCCATTCGCAATAGTGTTAGAGAAATTCAACGCCAAAATAAACGCCGAAAAGCGGCAGGATATTATTTAAGTGATGAAGAATTAACAGACACTTTAAACGATGCTTATCTTAATGCTTTGGATGCCGCTTCTTTAGAAGTCGAAGCAGCTTGTTATCAATCGGAGCAAATAGAAGCTTTAATTGACAAAAATAAACTGATTAGTGCTGCTTTTCTTCTCATAAAAACCGTCTCTCCTTAGAAAGATTATGACAGACTCAATCTCTCAAGAACAAGCCCAAGAAATGTTACGTTGGTTAAACAAAAATCGTGACACCGTGCTTGATTTGTATAAAAATCAATACATTGCCTATAATGAAAAAGGGGTCATTGCTCACGGTGAAAATTTACAGAATGTTCTGGAAGAAGCTAACACAACCAATCAAGAATTTGTCATTTATCTTGTTCCTCGTTGTCGTTATTCTATTCAAATTCTACCCGTTCAAGTTTAAAGTAGTTTAAGATGATTTTGACAACGGCAAAATTCTATGAAAATAACCCTTTATCAACCGACATTATCTTTATCATTGCTACTGTTGCTATCTGGTGGTTGTGCAGTCAATCAGGAAAAAGGCAAAATCATCACTCCGCAAGCACCTCCCCTAGCAGAAATGGTTCCTTGGCAGACCGTCGAACGGGTTACTATTTTAAAAGCCGATCAGGATCCCATCTATGCTTTGGCTATTAGTCCCGATAACTCCAGGCTGCTGAGTGGTAGTTTTGACGGCACGGTTAGGGAATGGGACCTAAAAACCCAAAAACCTCTCAGGACTTGGCAACTAGGAGATACTGTTAACGCTATCCAATTTAGTCCCGATGGTAAGACTTTCGTAACTGCCGATGCGGGGGGAAAAGTGCAACGCTGGAATACGCGCACGGGAAAATTAGAAATGACCTATCCTGGCCATGCTTTTCTCGTTACCGATGCCGCTATTTCTCCCGATGGCAAAATTTTGGCCACGGGTAGCTGGGATCGTACAGTTAAACTCTGGGATTTTCAGACGGGTACACTGTTAAAAACCCTGCGCGGCCATAATCATCCGATTCAGTCGATCGCATTTAGTCCCGATGGTAAAGGAATTGTGAGCGCCGATTACGATGGTTTCGTTAAACTGTGGAAAGTGAGTACCGGTCGCTTTATTCGTGCCTATGCGGGTAATTTATTCCCCGTTTATCGGGTGCTTTTTTCCAAGGATGGTAATACCGCTGGTACTGCTAGTCAAGACGGTTCGATCCGCGGTTGGCAAGTGAAAAGCGGCATCGGCACCACTACTATTCTCGCCCATAACGACGCTGTTACTGATATGGCCCTGCTCGATGGGGGCAAAGTTTTGGCCAGCACCTCCGGGGATGGAACCGTCAAATTTTGGGATGTTAATACCCGTTGGCGCTTGAATACCCTGAAGGGAAACGTCATCTTAAGAATGGTTGCCAGTCAAGATGGTCGTTGGTTAGTCACTGGAGATCGAGACGGTGCGATCGCAATCTGGCGGGGAATCTAATTGACTATAATTAAGACTAGAGTGTTTTCTAGGGTGAAATATAGCTATGGCAGCAGTGATTTTAAACTTAGATACAGTCAATCTCACCGATGAGCAGTTTTACCGTCTCTGTCAAGTTAACCCAGATTGGCAATTGGAAAGAAACGTTCAAGGAGAATTAATTGTGATGCCACCTGTTGGGGGAATTAGCGGCAACCGAGAGGCCGATTTTATTAGTTTGCTTTGGTTGTGGAATCATCAAACCCAATTGGGTAAAGTCTTTAGTTCGGCGACGATTTTTCGTTTGCCGAAAGGCGGATATCGCGCTCCTGATGCCGCTTGGGTGAGTTTAACTCGTTGGCAAGCTCTAAGTCGAGAAGAACAGGAGAAATTTCCGCCTATTTGTCCTGATTTCGTCATTGAACTGCGCTCCCGTAGCGATTCCCTCCCAGAAATTCAAGCGAAAATGCAGGAATATCTCCACAGTGGTTTGCGATTAGGTTGGCTAGTTAATCCTCAACAACAACAGGTGGAAATTTATCGTCCTCAGCAACCCGTAGAAATTATGGAACTACCCGCTAATTTCAGCGGAGAGGATGTCTTACCAGGCTTTAGTCTATTTATCTCTATTTTTGAGTAAAATATAGTCAAGACTGATGTATGATTCTACTTGTAAATTTATCGCCCTGGAATATTCGAGAGATTTAGCCACTTGGTTATTAGGTAAACCTTTGGATTTAACCGAAATTAAACCCTCAGAGTTATCATTAGAGCCGATAAGAGCCGATAGTTTAATCTTTTTGGAGTCAGAAGAACTAATCTTACATATTGAGTTCCAAACCGACCCTAAAGAGGATATTCCCTATAGAATGCTCGATTATGCCACAAGACTCTATCGACGCTATCAAGGCAAACCTATCTATCAGGTAGTGATTTATCTAAGGAAAAGTACCTTACCCCTAGTCAGACAGAATGACTATCAACAGGGAAAAACTTATCATCAATTTGAGGTGATTAGACTATGGGAACAACCCTATCAACCCTTATTGCAAGCACCGGGACTATTGCCCTTTGCTATACTAGCTCAAGCTGAGGAGCAAGAGAATTTACTGCGGCAAATCGCCCAAAAAATCGAACAAATCAGCGACAGTCGAGAACAAAGCAATCTGGCTGCCTCCACCGCAATTCTCGCCGGATTAGTATTAAACAAAGACATCATTCAACAATTGTTGAGGAAGGACATTATGAAAGAATCTGTCATCTATCAGGAAATCAAAGGGGAAGGAAGACAAGAAGAAGCCATCAATTTGCTTCTACGTCAATTAAATCGGCGTATAGGTGGCATTTCTGCCGAATTATCTGCCAATATCCAAAGTCTTTCTCTAGAAAATTTAGAAAACTTAGGAGAAGCTTTATTAGATTTTCAGTCAGTAGAGGACTTAGAACAATGGCTAGAAAATGAGCGTTTTTAACTAATTTACTGCGGTTATTTTTATTCTATTAATTCCCTCTATTATCATTATGTCAGATCATCAAGCTAGTTATGCCGTCAATGCAATGTTAGGTCGATTGTATTTGAAAAATAAGGCGTTTCAGTCCCTAAGTTTTGAAGAACAACAGTCGATAGTTTTGGACATAATTAAAGAATCATTCCGTTGCGATGTCAATATCGGTGAAATTCTCAGCAATGAGTGTTTTTATGATTTTGATGATGTGGAAGAACAGAGAACGATAGCAACGATATTTAAAATTTGTTCCTACTGTGGTCAAGCATCAGCTAACGTACAAGACGATGGAGATAATTTTAGAAAAGCAGCAATTTGTTCCGATTGTCTTGCTAAATACTTCCCCGGTGGATATTAGAGATAATTTAATCTCAACCTAGGGATAATCAATATTCAACAATTGTTGAGGAAGGATATTATGAAAGAATCTGTCATCTATCAAGAAATCAAAGAGGAAGGAAGACAAGACGGAGCCGTCAACTTGCTTCTACGTCTATTAAATCGGCGTATAGGTGAAATTTCTGCCGAATTATCCGCCAATATCCAAAGTCTTTCTCTAGAAAATTTAGAAAACTTAGGAGAGGCTTTATTAGATTTTCAGTCAGTAGAGGATTTAGAACAATAGCTAGAAAATGAGCGTTTTTAACTTTACTGTCCAAATAAAACCGAACTATTACCAGAGCCTTGGAACAAGATCCAAGTCATCAGCAGATTAGATACAAAAATCGCTAAGAGCATAGTGACTACGGCTGCGGTCGTAGCTTGGCCAACTCCTTTAGCACCGCCATCGGTCGTTAAACCCCAATTACAGCCGATAATCGCAATTAAAGCCCCAAAAACCAACCCTTTAACCGGTCCACTCAGCACGTCTCCCACGCGCAGGAAACCGCGAACCGAGTCGAGAAAAACTGAATTAGCAATCCCGTATAAACTTTGGCCGACCAGCAAACCGCTACCTAAACCGATCAGCAGCGCCATAATACTCAAAGCGGGAACCATCAGACAACAGGCAATTAAACGAGGCAGCACCAGATATTCCACGGGATCGGTTTTGAGCATATAGAGTGCGTCGATCTGCTCTGTCACCTTCATGGTGCCGATTTCCGCCGCAAAAGCCGATCCTACCCGACCGGCTACCACGATCGCCATCATAATCGGACAGAGTTCCCGACCGAGAGCAAGGGCCAAAATTCCCCCCACCATACTGCCAGCACCCAAAGCTTGGAACTCCCGGGCCACTTGGATGGTAAAGATCATCCCGATCACCGCAGCCGTGATCATGGCGATAATCAGCGAAGCAGGCCCAGCTGCCACCATTTGTTCTTGGGTGACGCGCCAATCGGGTTTGCGCGTGAATAGGAAGTAAAAAACCCTGCCGGTTAAGAGTATCGCTAACCAACAGCGCCGAAACCAAGAGCTTAATTCCTTGCTAAAAATCGCCAATAAATCCTTCATGGCCACCAAAATCGATCGGACTAGAGAAAAGTCTATCCTGTTTTGTCTTCTAACTCCCATTTCCTACCACGCTATGGATAGCGCAGAATTTTTATACTGAACTAAAATAGCGATCGCTGATTAGCTGGTAGTGAATAATTAGAACTCTTGCAAATTGATTATATGTTATAGTAATAGGTTGGCCAATTCAAGTCTGAATTGGATCACTATCTGAAAAAAGAGCGGAAGTTAGGGAACTGGTTCCTCGCTATCCACTTTCGGGGTTGGGTTTTGGGGAGATTGCTGAAGTTCTTGCCAGCGAGTTTCTGCCAGTTGTTTTTGTGTTTGCACTTCTTGGTCATTGGAACGATAACGAAGTGATTCTTGATAAGCTTGAATCGCTCGCTCGTATTGACCGAGTTTAAACCAACTATTGCCTAAACTTTTCCAGGTTTCGGGGTTATCTTTTTGTCTTTGAATCGCCTGTTGATAGGCGGTTATGGCTTGGGAATAGTCGCCTAAACGATAGCAAGCGTTACCGATACCGATAAAAACTTCGGCTTTTTGGGAAGAAATACGGCGAGCTTTTTCGTAGGATGCGATCGCTTCTTGAAATCTTTCCAGTTGATGAAGTAATGCGCCTTGATTTAACCAAGCTTGATAATAATTAGAATTGGCTTTAGTTGCTTGAGTAAATGCCTCCAAAGCTTCTGAATTGCGGCCTAATTTTTGCAGAATAATCCCTTGACTATAGTGAGCTTGGGAAAATTGGGGATTAAATTGTCCGGCTTTGCTATAACTTTCTAAAGCATTATTAATTTTATTTAATTGATACAAACTATTACCTTTTTGATACCAAATTAAGGCATTATCTGACTCGATCGCTAAAGCCTGATCGTAGGCTTTAACTGCCCCTTCATAATCCTCAAGATTTTGTAATGACCAGCCTTTTTTATACCAGATTTTGGCATCATTTTGCTGAAAAGTTAACAATTTTTCAAGAGCTTTTTGGGCGGCGGAATATTGTTGCAGTTCTAGATAAATATCGGCTTTACCTTGCCAAGCTTGACTAGCGGCAGGATTAAGAGATAAGACCCGCTCAAAACTTTCTAAAGCCTCCTGATTTTTATCTAATTTATCTAAAGCTTCCCCGCGACCGAGCCAAGCTTGCCAAGCGGAATCTGGGTTAATTTGAATAGCTTTTTCGTAGGTATTTAAAGCTTCCGAGTATCTTTTTAAAGCCAATAAAGCATCGGCTTTTCCTTGCAATGCCTCAAGATAATCGGGATTAATTTTTAAGGCTTGACCATAGGAATTAAGGGCATCAGTATAACGTTTGAGTTGATAAAAAGTCTGACCTTGTTGATAGTAACCAAGAGAATTACGAGAATTTTGCCAATAGTCAAACCCCAGATAAGCACCAGCTATTAAACCAATTGTCCCCGATACAAACAAGATTTTTGTTAGCAAAGATTTCCCTTGACGAGCAACTTGACTTTGAGATTTCACTGCCTGGGTAATTTTCGGATCGAGATGATGAATTTTTCCTAATTTTCTCAGAGCGATTAATGCTTCACTGGCGCTGGTATAACGCTGACGAAAATCATAGCAGATCATGCGATCGATAACATCACTAAACTCGGCGCTAGTCATGGCCAAATGTTGCCAGAGAATTTCCCCCGTGCGAGCATCCAAGGGAATATCTTCGGGAGCTTTACCGGTTAAAGCTTGTAATCCAATCATACCAGTGGCATAGATATCGCTACTAAAACGGGGATAACCTTGGGCCTGTTCACTGGGGAAATAACCGGGAGTACCGATAGCGACTGTAGAAACGGTTTTACCTTCTTTAACTACTTGAGTGCTAATTTGTTTGACAGCACCAAAATCAATTAAAACCAATTGATCATCTTGGCTGCGACGAATAAGATTGAAGGGATTAACATCGCGATGGATCACCTGTTTCTGATGGACAAATTCGAGAATTGAGAGAATTTCTATTAATAAAGCCACTACTTTCTCTTCATTTTGCCTATAGACACCGGCAGTAATTTCTGTGGCTAAATCTTCCCCTTCAATGTATTCTTGCACGAGGAAAAATTGCCCATTTTCCTCAAAATAAGCAAATAAACGGGGAATATGGCGATGATTGCCCAATTCTTGCAGGATTTTCGCCTCGGTTTCAAAGAGTCGTCTAGCGATGGCTACAGTTTCGGCATTCCGGCACTGGGGTTGAAATTGTTTGATCACACAGCGATTTTGATTGGGTAACTGGCGATCGCAGGCCAAAAAAGTCTGTCCGAATCCCCCTTTTCCCAATTGACGGATAATTTGGTAGCGATGACTAAGGATTTTTCCGGCAGCGAGTTCCATAGACGATGGCAATCCGAGGTTTTTTACCATTCTAGGCTTTTCGGCTCTCTTTTGCGGTCGATGGACAAAACGCAGAAATTCCCCTATTCTACTTTTTTCCCTCTCTATAGGGAAAAAATTCCCTGTTGAGGGGACTGACATGACAGACAGAAAAAAATAATCTAGAAACAGAGAAAGTTCACTGTTGTTTTTTCAGAGGATAACCGCTATGTCTATCAATCCTGTTACCAGAGCCAGTACAGCCTTACTGATTACCCTGCTCATGGGTTCCATGTCCGGCACTTTTCCCGTCCTCGCTCAAAGTAATATTAATCGGCAAAGTCTCATCGCTCAACAAATCTCGATTCCGGCGGGAACAGTTATCCCTTTGAATTACGAGAAAGCCGATAAAATTTTAGTTTCTAAAAGTGATGTTATTCCTCTGACTTTAACCGTAGCCAGAGATATTCGTAACCGGAATGGGAGTGTGGTGATTGCAGCGGGAAGTGAAGTCAAGGGTACTTTACAAGCGATGGGCCAAGGTGTGCGGTTTATTGCCGAGGAAATTCGCCTCGATGGGGGTAATCGCACTATTCCCCTCAATGCCACTTCGCGATTAATTACTACCACTGAAACCGTGCGTAAAGGGGCAAAAACTCAAGATATCTTAGCGGGAACCGTCGCCGGTGCGGGGGCAGCCACAGCGATCGCTGCCCTTACGGGCGATCGCAAGATCGAAGTTCTCGATGTCTTAGCGGGGGCAGCCGTGGGAACCCTTGCAGGATGGGGTTTACCGACGGCGGGAATTGTCGGTGGTAGTTCCGCGCAGTTATACTCTGTTAACCCCGATCGAGATTTAAATATTACCCTGCAATCGCCCCTAGTGATCAGAGATTAGTAAACGGCAAACCATCACCAAATCCGCCAGCAGACGGATTTGGTGTCAATCGTCGGTTATTTCTGGATTTAAACGGAGCGATCGATTTGTTAGATTTTTAATAGTCGGTCTGTCAACCGATAGACAGAAACAGTTAAAACATCAGAATTCAGAGATCAAAGTATGAAACTTCCTACAGGGTTACGGCGAACTATTACCCACGCTTTGGCAACTTTTCTGGGAGTTATGCTCGGTTTTAGCAGTTTAGCGGCGGTAAATGCTCAAAATCTGCCCACTGCTGCCGCCGATCTGGCCAGAATCCCCCCAGAGATGACGGCGGAAAGTTTTGTCGCTAAGGCAGTGGCCCGCACGGGTGCGGCAGTGGTGCGAATTGACACCGAAGCGATCATTACTCGTCCCAATAGCCCCTTTTTTGATGATCCTTTTTTTCAGGAGTTTTTTGGGGAACAGTTTCGTGTTCCCACCCAGCAGCGAGTAGCGGGCCAGGGATCGGGTTTTATTATCGATGGCAGTGGTTTAATCTTAACTAATGCCCATGTGGTCGATAATGCCGATAAGGTAACGGTAACTTTAAAAGATGGTCGTAGCTTCAAGGGAGAAGTACGCGGTACTGATGAGATCACTGATTTAGCCGTGGTGAAAATTAATCCCCAAGGGGAAAAATTACCTGTGGCCGTCCTGGGCAATTCCGCATCCATACAAGTGGGGGACTGGGCGATCGCAGTAGGCAATCCCGTCGGTCTAGATAATACGGTAACTTTAGGAATTATTAGCACGATCGGGCGCTCGGCGGCTAAGGCGGGTATTCCCGATAAACGCATTGATTTTATCCAAACCGATGCCGCTATTAACCCCGGCAATTCCGGCGGTCCTTTACTCAACGCCCAAGGGGAAGTCATCGGCATCAATACGGCGATTCGTGCTGATGCCATGGGGATCGGTTTTGCCATTCCCATCGACCGGGCCAAGCAGTTACAAGCGACCCTAGAATCAGGTCAAAAGGTGGCCCATCCCTATATCGGTGTGCAGATGGTTAATCTAACTCCCGATTTAGCCCGGGCTAATAATCAAAACCCCAATTCTCCCATGATTGTGCCGGAAGTGTCGGGAATTTTGGTGGTGAAAGTCCTACCCAATACCCCCGCCGAAAAAGCCGGGATCCGTCGCGCGGATGTGATTGTTAAAGCTAATAATCAACCGGTTAGCGATGGCGCTGAGTTACAGGAAATGGTGGAAAAAACTGGAATTGGTCAATCTTTACCCCTAAGAATCAGAAGGGGGGAAAGGGCGATCGATCTCACCGTAATCACCGCCCAAATGTCAAATCAGTAATCGGCAGTCCGGAGTCAGTTATCAGATGTGAGTTTTCAGTTCACTGATCACGGTTCTTCGTTACTTGGTATAGTTCGATCGGGTGGCATAAATCGACTAAATCCTTATCTGGCAAGAGACTTAATTGATTAGCTCGCTCTAGATCGAAAACAATTGACAAATATCGCAGCAATGTCTTTCTCTATAAGGGTTTCATCTCCTATCATCCCGTCCCTTGCATAAGACAAACCGAAGAGCCCAAAAAAGACCAGGTAAGGATGAGAAAGTCTTAGAAAAGAAGATACAAGAAATTTTTAAAAGTTATCGTTTAACTGGATATATTGAATACTAAATTGATAAAAAGATTAGTTATAAAAAAGTCTATAAAGGTCGTGGAAGAGGAGTCTATTTATAAGTACCTAAGCAAAATGGGCTCTCTGTATTCTAAGATACATTCTTCCTAGCGAGGGGGTGGAACGAACCACAAAGACACAAAGGACACAAAGACTGATCAATCCTATGTAAGTTAAACTTATCACACAGAACCTAGAAGAGCCGCAAAATTAATTACACATATCTAACCACCTCTTGCCTTTTGCCTATCTTCACTAGCAAATTAATTTTGCACGACTACTTACTACTGACTACTTGGCTTCGGGATGAAACCGAGTCAGTCCGAACCGCTCAATCCTTTATTGGGTAAGCTTTTTAACCTGTTTGACCCACTCTTGCTCGAAAAAATGAGCGAACGATGAGTAACCAGGGACTTTCACTTGGGGCATCTCAATTTTGTAGAAATATCTATATTACATTTTGGGCGCACGCAGTTCAATAAACTCACTGACCACGATGCGCCCCTACCATTGGTGCAATAAGCCCTCTTTTAATAACTGCTGCTGCTCACCTATATGTGAGAGAAAGTTACCAATATGAGATGCAGCCCTTTCACCTTGAGGATTTATTCGGTAACGAGAAAATGCTATGATTCGGGTTGAATTTACCAAGTTTATTAAATTATGCGTTCTCCCCAATTAATTGTTCTATTGCTCGGTTTATCCCTTCTCCCCGGTATCTCCCCCCCTTTTGTCCATGCTAATCCCTCGATAGTGCCGGTGAAACAATCGGGTAATCGCGATTGGGGACAAAAAATCAGTGAAGCGGAAATTAAAGCAATGATTCAAGACATTGAAACCGCCATTAAAGATAAAAATATCCCCCTAATCCTCAAACACTATGCCCCGTTTATTTCCTCGCAATTGACCATTAAAACCGATGCTAGTACCGAAATTTTTGAGTTAGATGGCATCACGGAACATAAAATATTTTTAGAGGAATCCTACAAAAATATTAAAAGTATAGAGGTTCTTTCTGAGAATTGGGACGTGGATATTCTTGCTAATAACGAGATGGCGATTATCACTCGCGAGCGGGTAGTCAATATTACCAATACTGAGGGTGATAACTATATAGTGGCATCGGAAGCGGTGGCTAAAGTCGCTCCCATCGACGGCAAATTGAGGATATTTTCCATTCAAGAAACCGCCGAAGTGGGACGCAGACCAAAAAAATAATTAACTTCTCCGGTTGGGACTGGACCAACCCGACTCCCGCCGTCTTCTTCCCTCGATAAAACCGTCATCGTAGTCTCTGGAATTGCGCGGATTATCATAGCGGGCAAAGTTAAACCCGTCCTCTAGTCCGCGCTGAAATTCTTGCTCTGGTGGCACAAATCGATAACGTTGTCTATTATCCTGTACCGCCCGGTTGATTAACAAGGCCCCCGCTCCAATACCAACGGCCTCACCAAAGGTTAAAGACTTAGCATAATTGATGTTAATTGTCAAGAGAGTTGTTGTTAAAATTAAGGCTTTTCCCCAATGTTGACTCATAAAATCCTCCTTCAAAAAATCAGGTTGACAACAAAACCAGTACAGATAGAGAGTTTCTCACAAAATCGACCACCGACTCCCTAAAATGAAAACTTTGTACCTCATCATTACGATAAATAAGATCAAGAAGTTTTAGAAGAATGGGAGTGAAAGCGAATACCTAGGAAGACATCGTAGAGGAAACTCCAGAAATTCTTACCTTGCAGTAAACCCAAAGACTGTTCACAGTCTTTTGCGTCTAAAAGCGGTTTAGTGGCATAGTATGCCGGTTGGTATTTGTACCAGGGAATCGACGGCCAAAGATGATGCACGAGATGATAATTCTGCCCTAAAATCAGCAGATTTAACAGGGGACTGGGGTAAACTCGGGCATTTTTCCAACGATTACGCTCTTGGAAAGGACGATGGGGGAGATAATCGAAAAATAAACCGAGGGCAATTCCCACCACTAAAGCGGGAACAAACCAAAAATTCATCACATAGCTGATAAAACCGTATTGACAGGCGACGATGACTATGGTAGCCACAAAAAGACGACTGAGGAACCATTCCAGCAGTTCGTATTTTCGCCAGAGTTGCCGCTTAAAAAAGAAAATCTCGTGATAAAAAAATCTGGCCGCAATCATCCACAAAGGGCCACCAGTGGAGACAAAATGATCTGGATCATTTTCGGGATCGTTAACGTGAGCGTGGTGCTGTAAATGGACTCTAGTGAAGACCGGAAAGGCAAAACCGAGCATTAAAGCACTGCCATGACCTAAAATAGCATTAAATACCCGATTGCTATGGGCAGAATTATGAGAAGCATCGTGGATAACTGTCCCCGATAAATGTAAAGCGAGGACATTAGCACTAAAACAAATCCAGTCCGGCCAGGACCATAGCCAATAGCCACAGGTAGATAGGGTTATTAGGCTCAAGGCACTGAAAAACATGGTAACGTTTGGGTTGAAGCCCCCCGGTGCTTTTAAATACTCTTTGGGGACTGTCAGCAACATCTCGGCCGACTGCATTATGGGTGTTGCTCCTTATTGTGTTCGCTTTACTGGCGTAAATTATCATACTACGCCTTTTTCATAAAGTTTTGTAACATTATCTTAATTAATCTAAAGCTATGAAGAAAGTAAGGATTTGTTATATGGTCTTCCCCCCTCAGTCCCCGAAGGAAAAGCGAGGCTACAAGAGAAAATCACGGGCGCTTAACGCCAGTTTCGCACTTAAACGATTAAAAAATTCGGCTAGAGACTCGGCTTGAGAGGGAGCGATCGCTTGTTTCCCCCCTATCACCGATTCTACTCTATCCCGATCGCCGAAAATATCGACAAGACACTCCCTATCGATATCGAATTCATCAAGTAAAGATTCTAACGTAGCGGTAGGATTTGTTCGGGCGATCGGATAATATTTCCGCTCGTATTCTTCCACTAATAACACCAGTAAATCGAATAATATTCCTTCGTCATTGCTTAACTCCCGTGACATCATCTCTTCAATTATGCTTAAAAATCGCTCGTATTCTTGCGAGTTATTAATCGGTTTCGGTTGATACTGCAAGCGACCTTGAACCTCTACTAAATTTTTCCAGTTAGCCTTACTAGCGAAGTTATACCAATCGCTCAGAGCGTCTTCCGCGTCCGAGTGACGTTCCCAAAACTCTCGTAATTTAACTTTACTGATCACGCGCATCGATCGCTAGTTTTATTGCTCTCTTTAACTTAGATAAGTAGCTGGTTATAATTAAATTAAAAATGGATTTTAGGTTCGATCCCCCCTGCCCCCCTTGATAAGGGGGGTGCCGATAGGCGGGGGGATCCCCCTTAATAAGGGGGGCATCTGATAATTTTTAACGCCTACCTACTTAAACATTGATCGCTCTAATAATCATAGTATATGTCAATTTGACCGATCGCCCCCCGCACCCCAGAAAAGCGCACCACTTCGCGCATCTCTGGGAGATCGCCCTCAATCCCCAATCGAGTAATCAATAGCTAGATAAAGCATAATAAATATAAATAGAAACAACCTTGACAAAATCGGGGGGGGGGGTAAAATTCGGGGGAATTTAGCTACACAATGTCTTCTATGCCACTCAAAAGTTCCCTTTGCTATTCCGTCGCCCTCGCCACGGTAGCCACCGCCACCCTTGCACCGGTTGCCAGCGCCGCAACTTTTAACTTTTCCTACACCTCCAGCTTAGGAACCATCACTGCGACGGTGGACGGAACCCTGCAACCAGATAACAACACGGTATTCGTCAGTTCTATCAGTAATACCACCTTTAACGGCTCTGCCGCCCCCGCTCTTCCGTTCGTAGGTTCTTATCTCAATGCCATTCTTGCCGGTGTAATAACGGGTCAGGCGGTGCTATCCTTAGACGGATCGGGACTGGATTTTGTCGCTTGTGACACGACGTTGTGTGATAATAATGGATTCGGCTTTTTGCCCCCTAACGGCATTATAGGTAACACGACCGACCTGTTCGCTTCCGCCGGTGGCTACGGTAGTCTTGGGAGTGGCGAACCCTTCGTTCTCGCCAATTATTCCCTGACCCCGGCTGGTACTCCCACCGTTCCCGAACCGGCGACGGTTCTCGGTTTACTCTCCGTTGCTGGGGTCGGTCTTTTGTGCAAAGGCCGGAAACTGGAAGGGTAATTTTGACCGACTAAAAATTAAATTGATTGGGAACGGGTTGTGCGATTGTGGCGGCCCGTTTTAGTCTTTGATCAGGATCGGAAGATCGATCGCACAATTAACCAAAGGGAATAAATCAGATGGTAGATAAAATCACTGCCAACGACATATTGGAACGTTTACGAACCCTGAAACCCGAACTAGCGGAACGATACGCGATCAATCGAATCGGCATTTTCGGCTCGGTAGCCAGAGAGGAAACCCGACCGACGAGCGATATAGATATAGTGGTATATATGCCCCCCGATCTGCTTAAAAGAGTCAGACTGAAAGCCGAACTAGAGAACCTATTCGGACGGGAAGTGGACGTGATCCGCTATCGGGATTCTCTGAATCCTTACCTCAAGGCACGGATCGATCGAGAGGCCATTTATGTGTGATCGATCGCTTCTATTCGAGTTATTACTAGAGCTTGAAGAGGCGATCCGCCGGATCGAGCGGCGATTTACCCGGATTCAAAAAGCCGATGATTTCATCGCCGATGATGATGGACTCGATCGATTGGATGGCATTAGTATGATGTTGATTGCGATTAGTGAAAATATTAGAAGACTCGATCGGCTAATGGCAGAGAGTTTAGCGAATCGCTATCCGGAAATTCCTTGGTCGGAGATTAAGGGAATCAGAAATATTCTCGCCCACGATTATTTTGACATCGATCCAGAGGAAATTTATCGGATTTGTAGGGAGGATCTGGCGATTTTGAAGCGGGTACTCGGGAAAATACGTCACGACCTCTTGTAATTATCGAAATTTCCCAATCAAACTGCTCCGCTCGGTCTTCACCCCGACATTTTTGATAAGGTTAAAAATCGCTTGCAGGGTTTAAGGTGATGGAAGGAAAAGAAACAGGACTAAATGAACGGGAACTAGAGGAAATTCTGGAAATGGCACGGGATGCGGCGGAAAAAGCCCGATCAATGGGCGAGGTAATTACAGAAAATTCAAAAAAATGGCGAGAAAGAGCGAAACAATCGCCGCAAGTGAGATCGGGTGGCTGAAGTAACCGAACCGATATTTATGGGGAATAGTCGGGGGTTCGATCGATACGATAAACTAAACGATATCCACTCCAGAAAGCGGCGATGGTTCAAGCGACCGAATATCTCTATATCGTTCGAGACGACGAGATCTTACACGGGGAACCAATTATCAAAGGAACGCGTACACCCGTCCGCGCCATCGTCGAAACTTGGCGTCTGGGGGTCGCTCCCGAAGAAATACCCCTAGGAATGCCCCATCTGACGTTAAGTCAGATTTTCAGTGCGTTGACCTATTACAGCGACCATCTAGAGGAAATTAACGCTTATATCGAGCATAACCGCGTTCCCGACGACTTAATCGATCCGCTGCTAAAAAATTCGTGAATAATCTCTTCGGCATAAAGGAACCCTTGTCACATCGAAACATTTCCTTAAGATATAAGACCGAAGGTCCAGTCTGGATACAAAATTGATATACCTAGAATCGCTACTCTGGCTCACCCTCTAGGCCATTCCCTTCCAGACTGCTAGGCTATTAGACAAGATGAATAACAATCAAACTCCACGGAAACAAGGACTATACGATCCCCGATTTGAACATGATGCTTGTGGTGTCGGTTTTATCGTTCATAAAACGGGGAAAAAGTCCCACGATATTGTTGAACAGGCCTTAACAATTTTACTAAACCTCGATCACCGTGGCGCGTGCGGTGCGGAAAAAAATACCGGAGATGGAGCGGGTATTTTGTGCCAAATCCCTGACCTATTTTTCCGGAAAGTGACCAGCAATCTAGGTTTTACCTTGCCAGCAGCGGGACAATACGGGGTAGGAATGCTCTACACGGCCCCTGATGCCGAAATTCGCGGGAAAAGTCGCCAGGAATTCGAGAAAATCGCCGCCGAAGAGGGGTTAAGAGTTCTCGGTTGGCGTGATGTTCCCACGGATAACTCCAGTTTAGGCAATTCGGCCAAATCTACCGAACCCTTTATCGAACAGGTTTTCATCGAACGCGATGCCAATTTAAGCGATGATCTGGCCTTTGAACGCAAATTATACGTTATTCGCAAACGTTCCCACCTCAGTCGTCAATCCTTTAATCGTTACTGGTATCCTTGCAGTATTTCGAGTCGTACCATTGTCTATAAAGGGCAATTAATGCCGGTACAGGTGGGTGACTATTTCCCCGATTTACACGACCCCGACTTTCAAAGTGCTTTAGGATTAGTCCATTCTCGTTTTAGTACCAATACCTTCCCCAGTTGGGAACGCGCCCACCCTTACCGTTATATTGCCCACAATGGCGAAATTAATACCCTGCGAGGTAATATTAACTGGATGCACGCCCGTCAGTCGATGTTTGCCTCACCCTTATTCGGGGAAGACATCAAAAAAATCCAGCCGGTCATTAATATCGAAGGTAGTGACTCCTTAATTTTTGATAATGCCCTAGAATTAATGGTTTTATCGGGGCGTTCTCTTCCTCACGCTGTCATGATGATGATTCCTGAACCCTGGGCAGCCCACGAATCGATGAGTGATGAGAAAAAAGCTTTCTATGAATACCATTCCTGTTTGATGGAACCCTGGGATGGTCCGGCCTCGATCGCTTTTACCGATGGTACGATGATGGGAGCAGTGTTAGACCGCAATGGTTTACGTCCTTCCCGTTACTACGTCACCAAGGATGACCTAGTAATTATGGCATCGGAAGCGGGAGTTTTACCCATTGAACCGGAACGCGTCGCTTTTAAAGGTCGTCTGCAACCCGGCCGGATGTTCCTTGTGGATATGAAAGAAGGTCGTATCGTGGCCGATGAGGAGATAAAAGAAGGTATTGCCAAAGCCAAACCCTATCGTCAGTGGTTAAACGAAAATTTAGTCAATTTAGACGATTTACCGGCCGTTGAAACTGCTCCACCGGAAACTGCTGTTTCCCTAATTCAACAGCAAACCGCTTTCGGTTACACTTTTGAAGAATTACGTCTTTTATTAGCCCCCATGGGCCGGGATGGAGTGGAAGCAGTGGGTTCCATGGGTTCCGATACACCCCTAGCCGTCTTGTCCGATCGCCCAAAACTGCTTTATGATTACTTTCAGCAGTTATTCGCCCAAGTCACTAACCCCCCGATTGACTCGATTCGCGAAGAAATTATCACCTCTCCCATCACCACTATCGGTGCGGAAAGAAATCTTTTGGATCCGCAGCCGGAAAGCTGTCACCTGATTAAACTTAACTCTCCCATCCTCACTAACGCCCAATTAGCGCGTTTACAGGGCAATAGCGAATTTAAAACCGTGACTATTCCCATTCTCTTCGATCCCACTTCGGGAGTCGAGGGAATGCGTGGCACAATTGAGGCAATTTGTCAAGAGGTGGACGAGGCAATTTTAGCGGGCGCGAGCATTATTATTTTAAGCGATCGAGGTATCGATAAAAATCACGCCCCGATTCCCTCACTGCTGGCGGTTGCCGGTTTACACCACCACCTCATCCGGCAGGGAACCCGCACCAGAGTCGGCCTTGTCCTGGAATCCGGCGAACCCCGGGAAGTGCATCACTACGCCCTTTTACTCGGTTATGGTTGCGGTGCGATTAATCCCTATCTAGCCTTTGCCACCCTCGGCAGTATGATCGAGGAAGGTTTATTGGTAGGAGTTGACCACCAGAGTGCCTGTAAAAACTACATAAAAGCCGCCACCAAGGGCGTAATTAAAGTGGCCTCTAAAATTGGCATTTCTACCCTGCAAAGCTACCGTGGGGCGCAAATATTCGAGGCTATCGGCTTAAATCGATCGGTAGTCGATCGCTATTTTACTTGGACAGCTTCCCGCATTGAAGGGGCCGATTTAGAAATTATTGCCCGGGAATCCCTACTCAGACATGGCCACGCTTTCCCCGACCGGGATGTTAATGTGCATACCCTCGATATTGGCGGTGAATATCAATGGCGTAAAGACGGGGAAGCCCATCTTTTTAGCCCAGAAACCATTCACACCCTGCAACAAGCGGTAAAATTGGGCAAATACGACCTCTTTAAGAAATATTCCCAACTGGTCAACCAACAAAATCAAAAATTCTTCACCCTGCGGGGACTATTAACCTTTAAAAACCGGGAAAGTATCCCCATCGAAGAGGTGGAACCGATTGAAGCGATTATGAAACGCTTTAAAACCGGGGCCATGAGTTACGGGTCCATTTCCAAAGAGGCCCACGAATCCCTCGCTATTGCCATGAATCGTATCGGTGGCAAGTCGAACACCGGGGAAGGGGGCGAAGATTCCGAGCGCTACACTTGGACAAATGAACGGGGAGACTCGAAAAATAGTGCCATTAAACAGGTGGCTTCCGGCCGTTTTGGTGTCACCAGTCTTTACCTCTCCCAAGCGCGAGAATTGCAGATAAAGATGGCCCAGGGGGCAAAACCGGGCGAAGGCGGTCAATTACCAGGTAAAAAAGTCTATCCTTGGATTGCCAAAGTCCGTCACTCCACCCCCGGAGTCGGTTTAATCTCTCCCCCACCCCACCACGATATCTACTCCATTGAAGACCTAGCGGAGTTGATTCATGACCTAAAAAATGCCAATCGTGCGGCCAGAGTGAGCGTAAAACTGGTTTCTGAGGTGGGAGTTGGCACAATCGCCGCCGGAGTCGCTAAAGCTCACGCTGACGTGGTTTTAATCTCTGGTTTCGATGGTGGGACCGGAGCCTCACCCCAAACCTCGATTAAACACGCGGGTTTACCCTGGGAGTTGGGACTAGCAGAAACCCATCAAACATTGGTGTTAAATAATCTTCGCAGTCGCATTGCGGTGGAAACCGATGGCCAGATGAAAACCGGCCGCGATGTGGTGGTAGCGACCCTATTGGGGGCCGAAGAATTCGGTTTTTCGACCGCGCCACTGGTGACGTTAGGCTGTATTATGATGCGGGTTTGTCATCTTAATACCTGTCCGGCGGGGGTAGCGACCCAGGATCCGTTATTACGGAAGAATTTCATCGGAGATCCCGAATATACGGTGAATTTCATGAAATTTATCGCCCAGGAAGTGCGGGAAATTATGGCCGAATTGGGATTCCGCACCTTAAATGAAATGGTGGGGCGAACTGATGTATTAGAGCCGAAACAGGCTGTAGAACATTGGAAAGCGAAAGGAATTGACCTAACTCCGATTCTCTATCAACCGGAGGTAGATGCAGAGGTAGGACGCTATTGTCAGATTCCCCAGGACCACGGTTTAGATAAGTCCTTGGATATAACCGTTTTAGTGGATTTATGCAAAGATGCCATTGAAAAAGGCGAAAAAGTCAAGGCGACACTACCGATTAAAAATATTAACCGCGTGGTGGGGACGATTTTAGGCAACGAAATCACTAAACGTCACTGGGAGGGTTTACCCGAAGATACCGTACATCTCCATTTTCAGGGCAGCGCGGGGCAGAGTTTCGGTGCTTTTGTTCCCAAAGGGGTGACACTGGAGTTAGAAGGGGATGCTAATGATTATGTGGGTAAGGGTTTAAGCGGTGGCAAAATCATCGTTTATCCGCCCAAAGGTTCCACTTTTGTGGCCGAGGAGAATATTATCATCGGTAATGTGGCTTTATACGGTGCAACCAGTGGTGAGGTGTATATTTCTGGGGTTGCTGGGGAACGTTTTGGGGTGCGTAACTCTGGGGTGACTACGGTGGTTGAGTCCGTTGGCGACCACGCTTGCGAGTATATGACTGGGGGTAAAGTCGTTGTTTTAGGGCCTACCGGTCGCAATTTCGCCGCCGGAATGAGTGGTGGTGTCGCCTACGTCCTCGATGAGTCGGGGGATTTCGCCACTCGTTGCAATACCCAAATGGTAGCTTTAGAGGCGCTAGAAGGGGAAGAAATCAACGATTTACGCGAGTTAATTCAACGCCATGCTGATTACACCCAAAGTCAAAAAGCAGCCCTGGTTTTAGCAAATTGGTCGGAAATGTTGCCCAAGTTTGTTAAGGTAATGCCCAAGGATTATAAGCGGATGTTGCAGTGTATTAAAGAGGCGTTAGATTCTGGTTTAACTGGCGATTCTGCCCTCGATGCGGCTTTTGAAGCCAACGCCCGCGATGTGGCAAGGATTGGCGGTAGTTAGAGGTTAAGGGGGCTGAATAAGCCCCCTTTTTTTCAATAGACAAGTTAAAATAGAGGGTAGATGTTGTTTATAGACCTAACTCCTGTCATTCCAATGGACACACAAAACAATTTTCTCACCTTTGAAATTTTTGCATTTGACACTTCTAATCAATCTCATATCAAAACTCCTGATAATTTAGTCCATCTTCTCGCCTCGAATAATTCATTTTGGAAGGGAACACAACAAATAGATTGTAACAGTCGCCAAATCAAGGATAATTTTATAGAAATTACAGTAAATCCAATTAAATTTGATCAAGACAGCAAAGATAAATGTATTACAGGTTTTTCAATTGTTGTAAAGGGAGAATATGGTTGTTTAGAACCTCAACGTATTCCAATTTTAAAATTTTTCAAAGAACAAAAATTAGAAACACTGGATATAGTAAAAGACGAAATTTCTGAACAGATTGCTAATCAAATTTATCCTTATATTAATCGTGTGGAACGCCGTTTAAGAGACTACATAACGAAATTCATGACAACCAAGATAGGAGTGGATTGGTGGACAAAGGTATCCACCCAAGATTTTAGAAAGAAAGTTGATCAGAGAAAAAATAATGAAAAAGAATTTGCAAGCCATATTGACAATCAACTCTATCTGATAGATTTTGATGATTTAGGTTCGATTATATACAAGCTTTCATCTGGTTGTATAACCAAAGAGGATTTAATTAAAGAAATTGATAGGCTTGAAGAAACTCCCGAAGCAATTCGTAAATTAAGAGAAGAAATTAAAAGCAACGGTGATAAGTTTTTTAAGGAATCATTTAAAGACAGAAATTTTCAATCTAATTGGGAGAAACTGTATAAAACCAGAAACAAAGTAGCTCATAATAATCTTTTTACCCAAAAGGAGTTGGACGAAGCCCAAAAAATATACCAAGACTTAATTCAAACAATCAAGAACGCGGAGCAGAAACTTGAAGGACTGATATTAACTACTGAAGAAGTAGGATTAATACAAGAAGAAGCAAATTCTATAGAAGATAGACAATATCCCATCGAAAAATTGATGGATATAGTAGGAAAGTTACCATCCAAAAAATTGATGGCTCCATTAAGAAAGTCACCATCCAAAAAGATGGATCTAGTAGGAAAGTTACCATCATGCCATTCTCTTATCACTCCTTCTGGCTTAAACTTAAGACGAATGAAAACCGAAAAATTGATGGATGCATTAAGAAAGTTACCATCCGAAAAATTGATGGATCTATTAAGAAAGTCACCATCTGACGGGTTCTTCGGTTTGTGCTATGCAATGGACGGAGTTATAAGGGATGAAACCCTTATAGAGAAGGACATTGATGCGATTTTGTCAATTGTTTTCGATCTAGAACGAACTAATCAATAGAACTCTTGCAAGATAAGGATTTAGTCGATTTATGCCACCCTTTAGGAAGTTGATGGGTGCTGCTACTGAGTCGGGATTCCTTGAGTGTGTAACAGAGCAGAGTATGGCTATCGATTAGACATTTCAAAGCAGATACTCCGCGAAGTCTTGTAAGTGTTCTTTATCATCGGCTTAATTTTGCCAGTGGGAAATTATTATCGGTAATTAACAATTCTTCCCCTAGTTTGAGATTGTATATCAGTTCGGGCAGTTTGGCTTGAGCTTCTTGGAGAGAGACAATCATAATTTTACGGCAAGCGGTAAGATGAAAGGACTTTCTAGGCCGATAATACTAAATCCGTTGAGTAACGCACAGAAAACGGGTTTCTCCGAGAAACCCGTTTTCTACTCATGCAAAAATAACCAGATTTGTTATAATTTCTCGATTCTAACTGATCGACGCAGAGAAGGGATAGGCGAACAGAAAACCCTCTCCATTAAGGACTCGTGTTAAACTGATTAATCATGCTGGTGTCTAGAATTGACCTATGCCGAACTTAACCTTAAGCAACGAACAAGTTATCGACTTATTCAAACAACTCCCCGAAGCACAGCAACAGGAAGTTTATAAAATTCTCATCCTCAGTCAGTGGAGACAGTTGGAACCAGTATTTAATGAAGGAGCAGAAAGAGCTAGAATCGTAGCCAAAGAACGCGGTTATGATTGGGATACTATGACGGAAGACGAAAGAGAAGAATTTATCGATGAAATCGTTCACGAAAAATAGTGACCTATGTAGTTGTTTTTGATACAAATATATTAATCTCTGCTTGGCTGTCTAAAAGCAGCCCTACATTTTCCTGTTTATCGTTAGCGAAGACGGGATCGGTATCTTCAGTAACTTGCCAAGAGATTTTAGACGAATTATCCGAAAAACTCCAGCAGAAATTTCAAATATCTGAACGGGGACTTAGAGAATATATCGCGGAAATTCGTCAATTTTCTAGCCTTGTTCCGATAACAAGACAACTGAGAGCGGTTCCCAACGATCCCGATGACGATATGATCATAGAATGTGCAATCGCTGGCAAGGCTACCCATATTATCACGGGAGACAAACATCTTCTTTCACTGGTTGAATATCAAAATATTCAGATCGTGAAAGCAAAAGACTTTTTGGACTTTTTAGATCGAAATAATAACCATGAATTATGAACTTTACTCAATGGGATTTTATTAAAAGATATTCGCGAAGCAAGATTATCCGCAGGAGACGTGGGAAATTGGTAGAAAAACATCAAATCGAGGGATTAGAAACGGGTTATAGTGTCGAGTTTTCCGATAGGTTGAGAAAAACGATCGCCCTACCAAAGACGTTGAATACCGTACCGATCTAAAATAGTATCTACACTAATAATCGGAATATTTTCAACAATGGCTTGAGCTACCAGAAGGCGATCAAAGGGGTCTTTATGATAAAAAGGAAGGGTGATCAGCGCATCCGTATGTTCTGGTGTGATGGCAAGGATATTAAATTGATATTGATTAAGGCATACGTCGATAAAATCTTTGTAAGATTGATGTAAAATGAGTTTACCGATACTGATTTTGATGGCGATTTCCCAATAGGATGCTGGGCTGATTAATATTTCGTTATTTTGGTTAATAATTAGTTGATGGGCGGCGCTACTTAGTGGGGATTCGTTGAGTGTGTACCAAAGCAGAGTATGGGTATCGATTAGACATTTCAATGCAGATACTCCGCAAAGTCTTGTAAGTGTTCTTCATCATCGGCCACGATGGTAATCATTCCTTTACATAGGCCAGGCCCCGGACGTTGGGGAGATGTGGGGGTTTGCCCGATTAATTTGGCTAGTGGGAGATTATTATCGGTAATCAACAATTCTTCTCCCGGTTTGAGATTGTATATCAGTTCGGGCAGTTTGGCTTGAGCTTCTTGGAGAGAGACAATCATAATTTTACGGCAAGCGCGAAGATGAAAGGACTTTCTAGGCCGATAATTTCTCGATTCTAACCGATCGAAGCCCGGAAGGTGTAGGCGAACCGAAAACCTTCTCCATTGAGGACCGGTGTTAAACTGATTAATCATGCTGGTGTCTAGAATTGACCTATGCCGAACTTAACCTTAAGCAACGAACAAGTTATCGACTTATTCAAACAACTCCCCAAAGCACAGCAAGAATGAGCCTTAATACTATGAGCAAAATTTCGATCAAAGTCAGTCCCGAAGCGGCAGAAGTCTATCAATCCGCATCCCCGGAGGAACAAGAACGCGTCCGGGTTCTTGTCGATTTGCTAATTAGAAAGCCAGTTAACAGCGATATCGATTTCTTGAGAAAACTAATGGACGAAATTAGTGATGAGGCGGAAGCTAGAGGATTAACCCCCGAAATTTTAGAATCTTTACTAAATGAGCCTTGAATATTCTTTTATTCTCGATACCAACGTTTTAGTAAGCGCGCTTCTGTCGAAAAACGGCAAAGCTCGTCAGGCATTAGACAAAGCCCAAAATATCGGCAAGCTTTTAATGTCCGAATCTACTTTGTTAGAATTGATCACTGTTTTCAATCGTGCCAAATTCGATAGATATGCCTCCTCAGCAAAAAGGCGGCTATTTATAACGGCGATAGAAAGAACCGAGGAAATTGTCGTGATTCGAGAGAAAATCAAGGTTTGCAGAGATGAGAAAAATAATCAGTATTTAGAACTAGCGATCGATGGTCAAGCTACCTGTATTGTAAGCGGCGATTCTGATCTATTAGTTTTAAATCCATTTCGAGAAATCCCAATTTTAACGATTCAAGAATTTCTAGATCATGACTTTTCCCGTTAGCGATCAGTCCCCCCACCCACGAGCCGGCTAGAGACTCGTGTTAAACTGATTAATCATGCTGGTGTCTAGAAGCGACCTATGCCGAACTTAACCTTAAGCAACGAACAAGTGATCGAATTAGTCAAACAACTCCCCGAAGACCAGAAACAGGAAGTTTATAAAATTCTCATCCTCAGTCAGTCGGACCGATGGGAATCCTTGTCTAACTACGCCATTGACAAAGCTCGAATCGTAGCCAAAGAACGCGGCTATGATTGGGATACCATGACGGAAGAAGAAAAAGAAGAATTTATCGATGAAATCGTTCACGAACCATCATAATATCCACCGAATTTACAGAGTGTATTTTACCATGAATATTACCTTAAATCCCGAATTAGAACAATTAATTAACTCTCAATTAGCGACAGGAAACTATAACAGCGTTGAAGATTTATTAAAAGACGCTTTGTTAAATTTAGCGGACAAACAAAACCGTCAGACTTTAAGCCAAAAAGTTAAAGAACTCTTTGATAAAACTCAATCCTTACCCAGCGTTCAGGATATTACCGAAGAAGATATCGCCGCAGAAATTGAAGCCTATCGGAGAGGCGAATGAAAGTCGTGATCGATACGAATATTCTAGTTTCGGCAATTTTAAAAGGAAGGTTGCCGAGAACGGTTATACAATTCGTGATCGAGTCTAATAAAATCGAATGGATTGTTTCCGAAGCTATTTTAACTGAATATAAAGATGTTGTCAGCCGTCCTAAGTTTAAGCTGTCGGAAGGAGTGATAAGAGAATGGTATAGGATTTTCGATACAGTTCCTAGATTAATTGATGTTCACAGCACCGTTGATTTCCCTAGAGATCGATCGGATGCTAAATTTCTAGCTTGTGTGATGACAAGTGATGCTGACTTTTTGATCACAGGTGATAAAGACTTTGAAGAAGTAGATAATTTAGGATCGACAACTATAATTTCTGCCTCAGAATTTAAAGCACTCGTGATCGATCCCGTTGCGGATGAAGAATCTTGAAATCCTGTTGATCCCGCGATACTCGATCGAAGGAGTCTTTATGATAAAAAGGAAGGGTAATCAGCTCCTCCGTAGGTTCTGGTGTGATGGCAAGGATATTAAATTGATATTGATTAAGACATAATTAGCTGGTTATAATTAAATTAAAAATGGACTATGCGGAACTTAACCTTAAGCAATGAACAAGCACTCGAATTAGTCAAACACCCCCCCGAAGCATAGCAAGAATGAGCCTTAATAATATGAGCAAAATTTTGATCGAAGTCAGTCCCAAAACAGCGGCAGCCGATCAATCCGCATCCTCTGAAGAAAAAGAGCGTGTTCGGATTTTTATTGATCTGTTGATGAGAAAGCCGAGTAAAGACGATAGGGACTTTCTTGGTAAGCTGATGGACGAAATTAGCAATCGATCCGAAGCTAGAGGATTAACACCCGAAATCCTAGAATCTCTATTAAATGAGCCTTGAATATTATTTCGTTTATATATTGACTAATGCGACAACTTTTTCTAAGCTTATAGCACTAATTATTGAAATATTTCTTCCTCTTTTTTGTGGTTTTCTTTCTCGATCTCTTTGGGCAATTAAGGCTCTAGCATAGAGTCTCAAAAGGGCTAAATTTACCCCCGATTCATCGATAAAAATTAGTTTTGATGCCTCAATTTCCCGCACTTGTGACCAGTATTCTACTCTTTTTTGCTCTACCCTGTCACTTTCTTTTTCCGCCGCGTGTAGTGTTTTTTTTGAAACTGTAATTGAGTTTTTGCGTCAGCCGCCCCAGGGTGGCTCTACTGACTTTCACCTGTGTCTTTTCATACAGTAATTCTGATAATTCTTCGAGAGTTGCATCATTGTTAGCTTCGATGATTTCTATTAAAATTATCAGTTGTTCACTATTTAACTTGGTTGGCGGACTTCCCCCTTGCGGACGAGGACGGATATCTCCTGTTTCTTTATATTGCTTCAATAACTTCTGAATAAAGCTTTTAGCCACGTCAAATCTCTGGGCTAGTCCTCGAATGGAAATTTTTTCTTTCTTCCAGACATCGATAATTTTTTGGCGAAAATCTACGGAATAGGGTCTCATCGGAAACTGGCTACTTCTATTATTTGTCTATTTGCTTTCTATTGTACCTCATGGCTCCAAGAATTGCTATAAACGGGATTTAGGATCAGAGCGATCGCTAGATTAAGGGTTAAGTAATGTTAAGATCATAATTCTTCATGAAGAAAGCGCATGATCGCCGAGTGACTGTAGCTAAAAATACCAAATTTTGCCCCAGTCACAATAAAGTAGGGATCAAGCGCATTCGATCGAAGCAAGAATTTTCTCCCCAGTATCTATGAATCAATCAGAAAGTTGCGGTAAGGTCTATCTCGTCGGTGCGGGTCCCGGGGATCCCGGTTTGTTGACCTTAAAAGCGAAAGTTCTCTTAGAAAACGCCGATGTTGTCCTCTATGATGCCCTAGTCAGCCCCTCGATTCTAGCCATGATTAACCCCAAGGCCGAACAAATCCATGGGGGTAAGCGTCGCGGTCGTCATTCTCTGGTACAGGAGGAAATCACCGATTTACTGATCCAAAAGGCCCAGACTAATGCCGTGGTTGTTCGTCTCAAGGGAGGTGATCCCTTTGTTTTTGGTCGCGGGGGTGAAGAAATGCTCGATCTGATCACCGCCGGAATTAGCGTCGAGATCGTGCCGGGGATCACTTCAGGAATTGCCGTGCCTGCCTACGCCGGTATTCCCCTCACCCATCGCGATTATAGTTCCTCCGTTACCTTCGTCACCGGCCACGAGATGGCGGGTAAATATCGTCCTCAAGTTAACTGGTCAGCGATCGCCCATGGTGCAGAAACAATTGTTGTTTACATGGGTGTGCATAATTTACCCTATATTATCGGCGAGTTAACCAAGGCTGGCAGAAGTCCAGAAACACCGATCGCCCTGATTCGCTGGGGAACAACACCGCAACAACAGCAGTTAATCGGTACTTTCAGCACGATTATGGACCAGATCGAAGCCACCGGCTTTGAAGCCCCGGCGATCGCTGTTATCGGGGCAGTGGTGAACCTTCACGATCTCTTGCAAGCGGGACAACCTTTGCTCTCCAGGACAATCCCCCCCACCCCCATTTCTCCCTGATTCGGTTGCCATGCGTCAATATCAAAAATCCCTGACGATTACCACCAGTCCCAAGAATTTCCATCGTCTCACTGCCCCCATAGAAGCGATCGTAGCCGAATCGGGCATAACGACGGGATTATGCAGTATATTTGTCTGTCACACCTCCGCTTCCTTGCTGATCCAAGAAAATGCCGATCCCGATGTTCTCACCGATTTGGCCAATTTCTTCGCCAAGTTAGTCCCGGAAGATAGCAGTCTCTACTATCACTCTACCGAAGGGCCAGACGATATGCCCGCTCACATTCGCTCGGTCCTAACCCGAACATCGGAACAAATCCCGATCGCTAGGGGTAAATTAGTTTTAGGGATATGGCAAGGTATCTATCTCTGGGAACACCGTCAGAGTCGTCACCAAAGACAAGTGGTGGTTCATATCACCGGGGTCTGAAGCGTTGCGTATAGTTTTGTAATAGAAACTTTACTCGTACCCCTCATCGGAGTAAGATTTTTTCCGTGTACGATCAAATTGTTCGCTTTTTGAACAAAGAACTTCATATTTCGTAACAAAAGGAAACAATTTATGCGAAAATTGTTCGCTCTGGCCCTGGTGCTATCCCTCTGGTTCACCTTTGCCGCTCCAGCGTCGGCTGATTTGTCCAATCTGACCCCTTGTAGCGAAAATCCCGCTTTCCTACAAAAAGCGAAGAGTTTCCGCAACACCACTCCCGACCCCGAATCGGGAGCCAAACGCGCTCAAATCTACTCCCAAGCTCTCTGTGGACCGGAAGGCTATCCACACCTAATTGTTGATGGTCGTTGGGACCACATGGGCGATTTCTTTATCCCTAGCATCCTATTCCTGTACATTACCGGTTGGATCGGTTGGGTTGGTCGGGCCTATTTAATCGCCGTGCGCGACGACAAAGATGCCGAAATGAAGGAAATCATCATCGATGTTCCCCTCGCTCTCAGCAAAATGTTAACGGGTTTTCTCTGGCCCTTGGCGGCTTTACAAGAAGCCACTTCCGGTAAATTAACCGTTAAGGATTCGGAAATTACCGTTTCCCCTCGTTAATTTTTGTGTCAAACCCTTGACTTTTTATTCCCTAGGAGAACTCAGATGGAAGGACTTACTAAATTTCTCTCGTCCGCACCCGTGTTAATTATGGCGCTGCTGACTTTCACTGCCGGGATTTTAATCGAATTCAATCGCTTTTATCCCGATCTCTTATTCCACCCGCTAGGTTAAAGCCAATCTCAGGTGATTAAAAGGGATACAGAGTCCACTGTATCCCTTTTTAATGGCAATGATCACAGGGATTGGGGAATATTAAGAAAAGAAAGGCACTGGAGACGACAGGGCCTAAAAATAGATAAGATACAGGTGTCTGCAACCACAGAGGTGGGACAAACCATGCTGTTAGATAGAGATTTGATGCTAGAAAAGCGGCTGCGGTATCAAGAATTACAAGAAAAATTAAAAGAGATTTGGCAGGGAGAAAACGTTCTCGAATCGGATGAATGCGATTATGATATCCTAGTTATCCCTTCTTTTAGTATCGATCAGAGAGTCGGTCAAAAAGTGGCGGGGTTTTTACATTACGAAGAAAGATTATTATTTTCTCTGATTCGATTGCGACACCCGAAAACTCGTTTAATCTATGTAACAGCGCAGCCACTTTCGCGGATGGTGATTGATTATTACCTGCAATTGTTGCCTGGGATTCCTTTTTCCCATGCTAATAATCGTCTGTTATTACTGACAACTCACGATAACTCTTTTCAACCTTTAACCCAAAAAATTCTGGACAGACCGCGCTTAGTAGCAAGAATCCGGCAAGCGTTGCGTCGAGATCGGGCCTATATGGTTTGTTTTAATTCTACTAATTTAGAGCGAGAATTGTCTTTACAATTAGATATTCCTTTATTTGCCTGTAGTCCAGATTTATTGTATTGGGGTTCTAAAAGTGGCAGTCGCGAGATTTTTGGTCAAGGCAATATTCCCCATCCTGACGGTAGTTTACAGGTAAATACGGTCAAAGATTTGTTATACGAAGCTGCTAGTTTGTGGTCCCGTCAACCGCAACTAAAACGCATGGTAGTGAAGTTAAATGAGGGGTTATCGGGAGAAGGAAATGCAGTTTTAGATTTACGTCCTTTAGGGGAAATTGTTGATAGTAACAGCCTAGATTTAAGCGAGAAAATGAATCTCTTGG
The DNA here is from genome assembly GCF_007095705.1 of Microcystis sp. Msp_OC_L_20101000_S702. NCBI lineage: Bacteria > Bacillati > Cyanobacteriota > Cyanophyceae > Chroococcales > Microcystaceae > Microcystis > Microcystis sp. Msp_OC_L_20101000_S702. Next base: position 49,124 of record NZ_SFBO01000067.1, on the reverse strand, counting down.
CTAAACTATTAGACAAGATGAGTTTTCAAGCAAGGGATGAAAATTGGGACAGTTTTTCTGGCAGAATTGCTGAATTAGGGGCAATTGTCGAAGCTTTTATTGAAGGAGAAGAAAAGCGATCGCCGAGTGTGCAAGGTTATATTACACCCACGGGAGAAGTGAAGATTCTTTCCACTCACGATCAAATTTTAGGGGGTCCCGATGGTCAAATTTATCTAGGTTGTCATTTTCCTGCCGATGAAAATTATCGCCTACAATTACAGGAATTAGGTCTAAAAATAGGGGAAATTCTGGCAGCCAAGGGAGCAATTGAACGCTATGGAGTTGATTTCGTCGCTGTTAAAAATCCAGAAACTTTAGTCTGGGATCTACAGGCGATCGAAATTAATCTGCGAAAAGGAGGAACTACCCATCCTTTTATGACTTTGAAGCTTTTAACTAATGGTGAATACGATCAAAAAACCGGATTATTTTTCAGTCAACCTCACCAAGAAAAGTATTATATTGCCTCCGATAATCTCCACAAACCCCAATACAAAGGTTTACTTCCCGATGATTTAATGGATATTATTGCTAAACATCACTTACATTTTGATAGTAGCAGTAAAACGGGAACGGTTTTTCATCTCATGGGTGCGCTGTCAGAATTTGGTAAATTAGGGTTAACTTGTATCGGCAATTCTAGTGAGGAAGCGGCGGCAATTTATCAGCGTGTGGAACAGGTTTTAGATTGGGAAACAGAGCCTAGTTCCATAAATTTAGGTTATTATTCTGGATTACCGATCACTTGGATATAACTAGACTGATTTACTGGGTATAATTTTTTGTCTGAGAGATTTAATCATCCAAGCAGGCAGTTTCTGGCAGCCAATGACCGATAGTTTTACCTTGGTTAAAAGTTGTCTTGACTGCGATGCACTTAACTGGTTTAAATAGCTTCTAAATATTTGCTATCGAGCAGAAATGAGCCTCGATCGAATTTTACACCCCAATAACCCCCCGGCCGGCGATCGATAACCGTGCCGATATCGTCGATATTGAGCAGCTCTGGCGGCCGTAACATAGGCATGGGATCGGCGGTTTTCAGGTAAGGGGGAATGGCAATCAGACGGACTTTTCCCCCGATGCTAATTTCACTCATGGTACTGACTAGATGCGATCGTGATAATTTTCCAAGTTAGCATATTTCAAATCATTCTCAAGATAGATTCCCTAAAGAATAGGTATTCTGTAGGCTGTTGCCATCCGCCTTTGGCGTTGGGTTGGGCTGTTGCCTGACCTAGCGGCGAGCGGAGCGATCGCTATCGGTACAATCAAAAAGACCCAAAATCTTAATCGCTAGTTAGGGAGAGGAATGTAAAGATTTATTAAATATAGAGAAATTGCGGCATGAGATATGATTGATATGGTTGCCTATTAGTCTAAGTCAAATGAACATTGAACAAGTTATCATTAAAAACCTAAGAAAACTTCCCTTAGAAAAACAACAAGAAGTGTTATCCTTCACCGAATCTCTCACCTCAAGAATTTCCCTCCCTTCCCCAGATTATAGTCTCACTCCCCAGGAAAAAGCTCAAAAATGGCAGAAAGTAATCGCTAAACTTCCTAAAACAAGTGCGAATTTACCTGATGAAGCTTTACACCGTGACACTATGTATGAAGACTAATGACTCAATATTTACTGGATACTAACATTTTGCTTCGGGCGGCTGATACGTCTTCAGCAACTTATTCTCTTGCTAATAATGTAATTACTCAAATCGTCGAAACAGCTAATGAATGTGTTATTATTCCTCAAGTTTTAATTGAATTTTGGGTAGTTGCAACCCGACCCCTTGATGTTAATGGTTTAGGTTGGACTCCAGCACAAGCTACAAATTATGTCAATGATTTATTAGATAACTTTACATTAATTGCAGAAACGCCGGATATTTTTCCCCTTTGGTTTCAATTAGTCACCATCTACAACATTAAAGGAAAACGCACTCATGATATTAGGCTTCTTGCTGTCATGAAAGCTTCTAACATTACCCATTTATTAACCTTTAATCCTGATGACTTTATCCCTATTCCCAATATTACCATCGTTCATACTCAAGATTTCATTAATTCCCAATAATTAAGCAGCAAATCCGACATACCGCGCCACAATCCCTCACGGAAGGCAATAGGTCGCTTGAGAAGGGGTAAAACAGGGGAAAACACCTGAGACTCCTTCCCCTGTGAATCCCTAAGCTAGGGAGAAGAATGTAAAGATTTATTAAATTGTATTTTTTGATACAGTTGTGGGGGGGGATGTGTATGATCCCGTTGTCTCCCTTTGGAGTTGGGTTGGGGTGTTGCTTTGACCTAGCTGGGAGGGGATAACCGCACTATTGAGAAGAAAAAAAATGAAAAACAGCATCTCAGCCGTGATTCTTGGAGCGGCTGTAACCACTGCACTAATCGGACTATCTACAAGTCCTGCTCAGGCCGCTCAACTTAGCTTCAAGTTCGACTTTTTAACTTCGGACGGTGATTTATTTAAACTGAATCTGACTACGGAGGACACGCTTACAACAAAAAACGCCCCTTCTTACACTGATCCAACCAGTGGTTTAACTTCTCCAGCTTATACCTTTACAGGCTACAAAATCCTTGGCGTGACGGGAACAGAGACTGACCCAGGCGGCATCACTAACCCTATTACTGCAATACTTCCCGAATATACCAATATTGCCGCGGCGGGAGACCAGATTCCTCACTCGAAGACGGATAACCTTTACAATCCCAATGGTGGCTTTGCTCCAGGAGTGCTTCCAGCCGGGAATACAGCCGGTAAATTTTCGTTTGGAGGTTTAGCTTTCCATGTAGGGGGTACTGAAAATAAAGATTATCAAGTATTCACCCGGTCGGATTTTGATAACCCCTTTAAGCGGCCGGGGCCAGGCTATGACTATGGCGGTTGCCCCGGTAGCTGCAAAGGGGCTATACAAATTGTTCCTGAACCCTCCTCAACCGCTGGAGTTTTAGCTATTGGCTCCTTTGGTGCATTAGGTGCAGCTTCAACCCTGAAACGCAAACTAAAATCATCCAAACCATCAGAAAAAGAAACCACAAAAGTAGGCTAAATTGCTTACAAAATACGATAAATGCCCCTTCATTCAGTCGTTTGAGGGGGTTTATTGTATAATAGGGACATGATTAAATCAAGAGGATTTTGGTTATGCAACAGGTGACGATTGAGCTACCCACCACCATAATTAATGCTCTAGCCGCCTACAATCAAGAGCATAAGGTATCTTCTTCTGATACAGTACAAACGGCTATAGAATCATTTTTAATAGCGAAAGGCTATTTATCCAAACCGAAAAAATCTTTTCACTTATCTCCCGCACCCAAAGGAAGTGGCTATACTGACACATCCATCAATCATGACGCTGTTTTAGCCGAAATTACTCTGTCCCATAAATTACCTTAAGCTCAAATCTTGAAAGCGATTATTGCCGACACAACCCCCCTTTACGGAGCGATAGATACCAGTGATCAATATCATAGCAGAGCGCAAGCAGAGCTAAGACGCATAGAATCGGAAGATTTAACAGTTATTATCTCTTTCCCCGTATATATAGAAACTTACAGCTTGCTTCTATATAGATTAGGATTTGAACAAGCCAATCATTTCACACAAAATTGCTTAGAATCTGCTAATCTGATCAATCCGACAGAAGATCAGTATTTCGCAGCCATAGCAAAAGCTAAACAATTTCCTGATCAAACTATTACTATTGTTGATGCTTTGACTGCTATCATCTCAATCGAATTAGATCTACCTGTTTGGAGCTATGATTATCATTTTGATATAATGCGGGTGAAAGTATGGAGATAACCCTAAAGTGCCAACTAAAACCCTCCAAACCCTCAGAAAAGGAAACCACAAAAGTCTCCTAAAAAAACATTAATAAAAAACTCGTAATCGCCCCTTCATTCAGTCAGTTGAGGTGGTTTATTTTTTACCTTTATTAACTTGATTAATAACAAATCAAACTTTAAAAACTCGCTCCATTCTCCCCATTTTCCCGCTTTCCTATACCTTTTAAACAGGATTTATTAGGGTCAACAAGAGTCTTAGGGAGACAAATTAATCAATACTTTTGCCCCTTGACCCTTGCCCCTTGACTCTTGCCTTTTTCAATCGGTTCCTGAAAAGGTTTTGATTTTAGGGAAATACAGTTAAAGGAATCCATTCGTAGGTGTTGACAATGCCTTGAAAATAATCATTAATAGTTTCTCTGGAATAGGGAACAACACCATCTTCACCAAACCAACGTTCATAAATTGTCACCGCTTGTTGTTGGTCGCTAACGATCCCTTCCATGAATTTTAATAAGGTGTAATTCACTGTATCGCGCCATTTAGAATCATTTTCGGGTAAAGTACAGGCATAGGATTCGTAGGCGTAGGGATAGGAGGGAACTATGGCTAAATTATTAGGATTTTTAGCACTTTTCCTTAAACCTTCTAGGGTAATGCCATCACTGGCAAAACCATCAATTTCTCCCGCTTCTAGTTTTTGTAAACCCTCGCCACGATTTTTAACTTTGACCAAAATAGCGGCGGGTTGTTGGGTTTTAATTACCGATTCATTAGTAGTATTGGCAATCACTCCAATGCGTCTGCCTGCCAAGCTACCGATGTCATCAAGATTACTACCTTTGCGGGTGAGCAATTGAGTACCACCGGCAAAGTAACTAACGGAAAAATCCACTTCATTTTCTCTTTTCCAAGTAAAAGTAGTGGAGCCACATTCGATATCGATAACCCCTGTTTTCAACTTTTCAAAACGATTTTGGGGATTAATCTCAACAATTTTTAACTTAATTGGCTTTCCTAACTTCCGTTCGGTTTCCTTGCGAATTAACTCTAACATATCAAGGCTGTAACCCACCCACTTGCCCTGGGAGTTGACAAAACCAAAGGGAATAGCATCTTTGCGAGCGCCGGCAGTAATTACCCCAGTTTTTTGAATGCGATCGAAGATTGCTCCCGCAAGGCTAGAATGGTTACTGGTGACGGTTAAAGCTACTGTCATCGTCATGACGGCAAGTGTACGCTTCATTTTTTTCCCTAATCTGAAAGTGGCTCAAGTCTGGGACTGTTTCAGGAGACTGAGAGTTTCCCAGAGGAAGATTTTTTAGCGGCGATTGCTGGGGACAAAAAAAGAGGAGAGATGTTACTCTCTCCCCCTTTTAGTTTTTTCGACAACATTTTAAATTGTTTTTTCAGTTGTCGCTGTCGGGCCGAACCGCCCTTGCCTTTGTCGTTACGTCCCTGACGGCGGGGGGACTCCCATCGCTTCAGTCGCATAGTTTTTAACTCCAATTTGGTCAGTTATCTTTATTGTAACAGGGTTAACGTCAGTTTGGGTTAAGGAATGCTGAACTCTAGTTAACCAACCTTGTCCACCTAATTAGTATTTTCCCATGCTTAGTCAGCAACTTTGGCACAGCCATCAAGATCTAGTACAAGCTTGTCTAGAACACCCTTTTGTGCGAGGTATCGCCACAGGAGAGCTTAAACGGGACTGTTTCGCTTTTTATGTCGGTCAAGATGCTTTTTTTCTGGAATCTTTCGCCCGTGCTTACAGTATCGCCGCCGCTAAAGCTCCCGATTGGCAGGGATTTACTAGCTTTCATCGGTTAGCGGCGGGGGTATTAAAGGAGTTAGAATTACATGAAAATTATGCTTTACAGTGGGGAGTTGACCTGAGAAAGGTTCAGCCCGCTAATGCCACCCGTCGCTATACGGATTTTCTTCTCGCTACCGCTTGGATGGGTGACATCGGTGCGATTGCTGTGGCGATGAGTCCCTGTATGCGTCTTTATGCTTATCTGGGTCAACAATTAGCCTTAGAGCCGATTTCTGAGAATCCCTATCAAGCTTGGATTGATAGTTATAGTGGGAATGAATTCGCCGCTTTAGCAAGCCAGTTAGAGGAATTAGCCGATAAATACACCCTGATGACCGAAAATATCTCTTTATCCTATCGTTATGCCCTTAGTTGTGAACAGGACTTCTTTAGTGCCGCCTACAGCTGGGGCAAATCTTAAAATTTTTCCGTCACAATGTTAAGAAATATAAATGACGCTAAGATTAAGGTAAGCAAAATCGTCATTATAAAAATAATGTTCCCTTCGCAACCCGCCGAAAACGAACTCCTGAAAACCATCTTGGAACCTCTACTAGAGGATTTCACCTATTGGTTTTCCCGTTCCCGTCTTCTCCTCGAATCCGAGAGATTATCCTTTCTCAGCCTCGAGGAACAAAACGATTTATTAGCAAGAGTCAAAAACGCTCAACAGGAGGTGGCCACGGCTCATTTACTCTTTAAAACCACAGGTGGTCAGGTGGGTATCGAGGCCAAGATGTTGTTGCCTTGGCACCAGCTGGTGGCAGAGTGTTGGGGGGTCAGCAGTCGTCGTCGTCGATTACAGGGTTGGGGAGAATATCAATCTCCTCAAACTGACGCTTAACCTGAAACTTTTTTGGTAAGCTAGAGAATTGAGCGAATTTTTAGCATAAAGTTTTGGCAATTAGGAATATTCACACATAATTCATGGGAGACTCGGCCAATGTTACATCTGCTCTATATCCTCGCCTTCACAGTTATCGCTTTTTTGACCATTAATAATTTAATTCGGAGTCTGATTACTGTCAGCATGGATTCCCAGAAACGTCCTGCTAAATCGGCTAATTCCTATAATCCCTACGGTTATCCCATGACTTCCCATCCAGAACTTTTGGACGAGGCCGGACAACCGATTAATGAACCTCTGTTAGTGATTCGTTCTCTCACTGTCGAAGATGCTCGTCAACAGTTAGATGCCATTTATAATTCTTCTCCCAGTGCTACCAAAGAGCAAGATGAAGAAATCTAATTGGGGTTGGCTGAATAAATCTAAAAATCTTGTTGGGTAAGACTTTGAGACCTTTTTGAAATCCAAAAGTGCTAGGCAAGAGAGTGATCAGGGGGAAAATTCAGGTGCTTTTTCCCCGAAAATTAGGTAATTGACCTCCTCAAAATCGGTAAAACCCTGCACCCCACACCCCACACCCTGCCCCCACCAGCAAACTTTTTCAGCAGACCCTAATTGGTTCTAGAATGGCAGTCCTTGAAAACAGATATATTTATCTACACGGTTTTGCTTCTGGCCCCCAATCAACAAAAGCGCAATTTTTGAGACATTGTTGGCAAAAGAGGGGTTTAGCGATGGAAATTCCCGATCTTAACGGTGATGACTTTTCTAGCTTAACTCTCACTCGTCAGATTGTTCAAGTCGGCCAATTGATTGAACAATCTCAGTTTCCCGTTACACTGATTGGTTCCAGTTTTGGCGGTTTAACGGCAGCTTGGCTGGCAGAAACTTATTTTCAGGTGCAAAGGCTCGTTTTATTAGCTCCTGCTTTTAATTTCGGGCTGATTTGGTTGGGACAATTGGAAGCGGAAACCCTAGCCAATTGGCAAAAATCTGGGAGTTTATCGGTTTATCACTACGGTTATCGTCGTTATCTGCCAATCTATTACAAGTTTATCGAGGATTTAGCCAATTATCCCCAAGAAAAGTTAATCAGGCAGCTCCCCACCCTAATTATTCATGGCAGTGACGATGAGGTGATTCCCCCAGAAAATAGTCGCTATTATGCTTTTTCTCGTCCTTGGGTACAGTTAATCGAATTAGATAGCGATCATGCCCTTACCGATGTTTTGACGAGGATATGGGCTGAAATGCAATTATTCCTAGACATCGGTCTTTAGGCGATCATGACTAAACTTGAGGAACTAACGAGCGGCTCTATTGTCAACGGCATTCTGCCCAATCAAAGCATTACCGTCATTGAGGCCAAGTGGCATGGCAGCGACGCGGTAGAACTTACCTACAAAGATACCAACGGACAACCCTACACAGAACTGCTCTTTCGATACCGAGAGCCAACCCTGGAGATTCTCACCGAAGGAAGACCGTGGGGTTTCGATGGCGACGGAGCTTTGCTGCGCCTAGTTTCCGAAGCCCATCGCATCCGGTTGGCCTACCTGTTTGACCCGCTTCTAGCCGTCCATACCTCTCTGGTGGAACCACTCCCTCATCAAATCACTGCTGTTTACGGTGAGATGCTCGATCGCCAACCCCTACGCTTTTTGTTGGCCGATGACCCCGGGGCCGGGAAAACCATCATGGCGGGATTGTTAATTCGAGAACTCCTAATTCGAGGTGACTTAGCGCGCTGCTTAATCGTCTGTCCAGGCAGCCTCGCAGTGCAATGGCAAGATGAACTACATAACAAATTTCACCTTCCCTTCGATATCCTCACCAATGACCGCCTCGAAACGGCCCGCACCGGCAACGCCCTCGCCGAAATGGGTCTGGTCATTGCCAGACTTGATAAACTCAGCCGTAATGACGACCTCCAGAAGAAACTCCAGCAGACTGATTGGGATCTGGTCATCTGCGATGAGGCCCACAAGATGTCCGCTTCTTTCTTTGGTGGGGAAATTAGGGAAACAAAGCGTTACAAATTGGGCAAACTCCTCTCTAGTGTTACCCGCCACTTCCTGCTGATGACCGCGACTCCCCACAACGGCAAAGAAGAAGACTTTCAGTTATTCCTAGCTCTACTCGATGGCGATCGCTTTGAGGGGCGATTCCGGGACGGAGTTCATGTTTCAGATACTTCCGACCTGATGCGCCGTCTGGTCAAAGAAGAACTGCTCAAGTTTGACGGCAAGCCACTTTTCCCCGAAAGAATCGCTCACACGGTCAGTTACCCCCTCTCCGACCAAGAAGCGATCCTCTACAGTCGAGTCACCGAGTATGTGCGCGAAGAATTTGACCGAGCCGAAGCCCTGGCCAACGACGGGCGCAAGGGGACAGTCGGCTTTGCCCTCACCATTTTGCAACGCCGCCTCGCCTCCTCTCCGGAAGCCATCTATCAATCCTTGAAACGACGACGAGAACGGCTACAAAAGCGACTCCGAGAAGAAGAACTGCTCAAGCGAGGCCAGTCGCTGGAGATAGAATTTGCTACCGTCCTTGACCAAGACGACATCGATGACGACTTTGAGGATACCGATAGCAGCGAGCGGGAGGCCACGGTCGAGGAGGTGGTCGATCAGGCCACAGCATCGCGTACCATTGCCGAACTACAGATTGAAATCGCCCTGCTGAAAAAGCTTGAAGACCTAGCCAATACCGTTCGACGTAGCGGAAAAGACCGTAAGTGGGAAGAGTTTTCCCATCTTCTCCAGGATGAAGCAGAGATGTTCGATGCAGGAGGATACCGCCGCAAAATAGTCGTCTTCACCGAACACAGAGACACCCTCAACTACCTGAAAGAGCGGATCGGTACACTCCTTGGCAACCCAGAAACTGTTGTCACCATTCACGGTGGCATGGGTCGGGAAGACCGCAAAAAAGCCGAAGAAGGCTTCAAGCAAGACGTAGGAGTACAGGTACTTCTGGCCACCGATGCCGCCGGAGAGGGGATCAACCTGCAACGAGCGCATCTCATGGTCAATTATGACCTACCCTGGAACCCAAACCGTCTAGAACAGCGATTCGGTCGTATTCACCGGATTGGACAGACCGAGGTTTGTCATCTCTGGAATTTGGTGGCTCACGAAACCCGCGAGGGAGATGTGTATCGGACGCTCCTCGAAAAACTCGAAGCCGAACAAAAAGCTTTAGGCGGACGGGTGTTCGACGTATTAGGTAAAGCGATTGCGGGAAAAGAATTGCGCGAACTTCTCATCCAAGCCATCCGCTACGGCGATCGCCCAGATATAAAAGCAAGCTCAAACGAGGTCATCTCTGAAAAGCTCGATCAAGATAGGCTAAGGGAATTGCTGGAAGAACGCGCCCTAGCACGCGATTCGATGGATGCTTCCAAGGTTCAGAAAATTCGAGAAGATATGGAGCGAGCCGAAGCCAGACGGTTACAGCCGCACTTCATCGCCGCATTTTTCCTCGAAGCCTTCCAACGCTTAGGCGGCACCCTACGCCAGCGAGAGCCAAAGCGATACGAGATTACCAACGTCCCCGCCGTTATCCGTAACAGAGACCGCTTTTTGGGGATAGGAGAGCCAATTCTCAAACGCTATGAGCGCATCTGTTTTGATAAAGACCTGATTAGTGTTCCGGGTAAACCCGTTGCTACCTTTGTCTGTCCCGGCCATCCCCTGTTAGATGCCACTATCGATCTTGTCTTGGAACGGCATCGGGAATTACTCAGACGGGGGGCTATCCTAGTTGATGACAGTGATCCGAGCAAGGAAATTCGGGCGCTGGTGTACTTAGAACACGCCATTCAAGACGCTCGGCTAAATCCCGATGGCAGACGGCGGGTGGTGTCGCGGCGAATGCAGTATGTGGAAATTCCTCTGTTTGCACCACAGAGACAGGGAGAGAGGGATGCTGGGTATGCCCCTTATCTAGATTATCGTCCTTTGCAGGAGGAGGAGCGGGCGATCCTAGGGCCGATCCTTGATTCTCTCCCTATCGGTAATGAGATTGAGAGCCGGGCCCGCAATTATGCGATCGCTAACCTCGTCTCTTCCCATCTTCAGGAGGTACGGCAGCGCAAGGAAGAGTTAATTGAAAAGACCCTTATAGCAGTTAAAGACCGCCTGACCAAGGAGATCAACTACTGGGACCATCGGGCAGCCCAGTTGCGCCTACAGGAAGAAGCGGGGAAGACAAATGCGCGGATCAATTCCAACAAAGCCCAGATGCGGGCCGATGAACTACAAACGCGGTTGCAAAAGCGCTTGTCTGAATTGGAGCAGGAGCGTCATTTATCCCCATCGCCGCCGGTGGTGGTGGGAGCAGCCCTCATAGTACCGGGGGGACTGTTAGGGCGACTTTTAGGCAAGCCAATGTTTGCCCGGGAGACAAAGCGCGTCGAGCAGCTGGCAATGGCGGCAGTCATGGCGGCCGAAAAAGCTTTGGGGTATGAACCGCGGGATGTGAGCGCCGAGAAGTGCGGCTATGACATCGAATCGCGCAGGACCGGAACAGGCCGCTTACGGTTTATCGAAGTCAAGGGTAGAGTAGAAGGAGCAGAGACGGTGACTGTCACCAAGAACGAGATCCTTGCATCCTTTAACAAGCCAGAGGATTTTCTGCTGGCCTTAGTTTCGGTTTCTCCGTCAGAGGAGGTTCAGGTCAGATATGTGCGCCGGCCATTCCAGAGAGAACCGGATTTTGGGGCGTGTAGTGTTAATTATGATTGGGGAGAGTTATGGGACAGGGGGGATATGATTGAACCACAAAGGCACAAAGGACACTAAGGGGATTAACCACAAAGGCACGAAGGACACTAAGGGGATTAACCACAAAGGCACAAAGGACACTAAGGGGATTAACCACAAAGGCACGAAGGACACTAAGGGGATTAACCACAAAGGCACAAAGGACACTAAGGGGATTAACCACAAAGGCACAAAGGACACTAAGGGGATTAACCACAAAGGCACGAAGGACACTAAGGTTATGGATGAGAGGGCTAATGATTTATCTAAGGAGATTATTGGGGCGGCGATCGCTGTTCATCGGGAGTTGGGTCCAGGACTATTGGAGTGAGCCTATGAGGCCTGTTTAGAGTACGAGTTATTGGATAGGGGGATAGCGGTGGAGCGTCAAGTTCCTCAATCAGTGATTTATCGCGGTGTTAAACTTGATTGTGGTTATCGTCTCGATCTATTGGTGGAAAATCTGGTTATTGTCGAACTGAAAACTGTTGAACAACTTACCCCCATTCACGAGGCCCAGTTGTTAACCTATCTCAAATTACGCCGGCTTTGGCTAGGATTACTGATTAATTTTAACGTTCCCGTTCTCAAACAAGGCATCAAACGCCTTGTCAATAATTAATCTTTGTGTCCTTTGTGCCTTTGTGGTTCTTTATCCCAAGAGTCTCAATTATGAATACTTACAAAATACAAACAGTTTTAACTGAAGATGGGACGGTATTATTGAAAGAATTACCTTTTCAGGCTGGAGATGCGGTGGAAATTATTATTTTAGAGCAATCTAAAACATCGTCATCATCTAGTCAGGAAAAACTAATACATTCCTTGAAAGGTTCTGTCCTTCGTTATGATGATCCCTTTGAACCAGCTATTCCACCAGAAGACTGGGAAGTTCTAAAATGATTATTTTGGACACTCATATTTGGCTCTGGTGGGTTGACAGTAGCTCACGTCTCACAGCACGGCTAGAACAATTAATTTTAGAGCATCAGGTTAGTCAGCTTGGAGTTAGTATTTTTTCTTGCTGGGAAGTTGCTAAATTAGTTGAGAAGAACCGAGTGGAGTTATCTTATCCGGTCGATGAGTGGCTCAATTATGCGATCGCTTATCCAGGTGTTCAATTACTTCCACTGACGTTACCCATTATCGTGCAATCAACTCAACTTGCTGGATTTCATAACGATCCAGCCGACCAAATTATTGTCGCCACAGCGAAGGTTCACAATTGTCCCCTCCTGACAGTAGATGAAAAAATACTTGCCTACCCCGACGTAAACACGCTTAAGTGATTCCTTTTAGCCAAAGAACTAGCCTATTTATAGCTTATGCGCCAGAAAAAATTGGACTACCGATGCGATCGCCTACAATCGTCTAGTCACCTCCTGTCCAAAGATTACGGACTAGCCAACGAATACAAACCCTCTCCCCAATAAACAACCCTTCCTTTGTGTCCTTTGTGCCTTTGTGGTTCCTTATCTCAAGAGTCTCAATTATGAATACCTACAAAATACAAACAGTTTTAACTGAAGATGGGACAGTATTATTGAAAGAATTACCTTTTCACGCTGGAGATGCGGTGGAAGTGATCATACGATCGCATCCCAAAACTCAGCAAGATAAAATTATTACTAATAAATCAGCGTCTAATTTATATCCGTTACGGGAAAAAGAACCCTCTCGATACGACGAACCTCTTGAGCCTGCGGATAGGGAATATCTCAAGGGAATTTCATCTATGTTGAGTGAATGGGAGTCAGAGGCTGATGAATGTGCCTACAGTGATTTATGACCGATCGAAGTATTGTAGAGAAAGCTCTCAAACAATTACTTAAGCTCAACTAAACCTTCGTGTCCTTTGTGCCTTTGTGGTTCTTTTATCTCCCATGACCTACCGTAAAAAACTCATTGAAGTCGCTCTACCCCTAGAAGCCATTAACGTCGAATCGGCACGGGAAAAATCGATTCGCCATGGTCATCCCTCTACTCTACATCTTTGGTGGTCCCGGAAACCTTTAGCTACAACTAGGGCGGTTTTATGGGCTTCTTTGGTGGATGATCCTTCCAGTTGGCCAGAGAAATTTCCCACGGAAGAAGCACAGAATCGGGAACGGCAGCGATTGTTTGATATTTTGGGTAGGATTGAGCTTGAAAAGGACAAAAAAGGCAACACTAAGCAGGTGGTTAGAGGGTTGGTATCTTGGGATGAGATTAACCAGCCTAACTCAGCAGTATTGCTAGAAGCACAGCGAGAAATTGCGCGCTGTTTGGCTTGGGAACGTGGGGAAGAACCTCCCACTAAACCTGATGCTATACGGGATTATATCGCTAAATATGCCCCCCCCGCCTATGACCCGTTTTGTGGTGGTGGTTCCATTCCTTTGGAGGCCCAGCGCTTGGGGTTGCAGGCCCACGGTAGTGACCTCAATCCGGTGGCGGTGTTGATTACTAAGGCTTTGATCGAGATTCCGCCCAAGTTTAAGGATAAACCGCCGGTTAATCCCGATTCTCGCCAAAAACAAAAGATTTCTTCCTGGGAAGGGGCCCAGGGATTGGCCGCAGATGTGCGCTATTACGGTCAGTGGATGCGGGATGAGGCTTTTAAAAGGATTGGGTTTCTTTATCCGATGGTGGAAACCAACCACAAAGGCACAAAGGACACTAAGGTGATTGCTTGGCTTTGGGCCAGGACGGTGAAGTGTCCTAATCCGGCCTGTGGCTGTCAGATGCCTCTGGTTAATAAGTTCTCGCTTTCGACGAAGAAGGGTAAGGAGGCTTGGGTTGAGCCTATTGTGGGGGATTTTAACCACAAAGGCACTGAGGGGGATTTTAACCACAAAGGCACAGAGGACACAAAGGGGGATGATTTTGGTGTCTCTGGGGTGCCACCAAAAATCCGCTTTGAGGTGAAGACGGGTAAGGGTACGGCCCCAGATGGGACGGTAAACCGCAAGGGTGCAGTTTGTATCGCTTGTAATACTCCTGTTCCTTTTGATCATATCCGTAGGGAAGGTAAGGCAGGCCGGATGGATTCTCAGTTAATGGCCATTGTCGCTGAAGGACAAGGGGGAAGGGTTTATCTTTCTCCTGATGAGGAACAGGAATATATCGCTAAAAAAGCACAACCTGAATGGAAACCTGATACTGAATTAATTGGCAAAGCCGCAGTCAATGTTCCCCTCTATGGCATGACGAAACACGCCGATTTATTCACTCCCCGTCAACTCGTCGCCCTCACTACTTTTAGCGATTTAGTTAGTGAAGCCAGAGAAAAGATTAAAGCTGATGCAGTAGCCGCAGGAATCCCTGATGATGATTTATCTCTTAATGATGGGGGAATAGGTGCGACGGCTTATGCGGATGCAGTGGCGACTTATTTGGCTTTTGGAGTGGATAAGATGACAGACTATCACTCCACTATTTGTAGTTGGCATTCTGGGCGCGATACGATTCGCAATACTTTCGCTCGTCAAGCGATTCCCATGACCTGGGATTTTGCCGAAGCGAGTCCTATGAGTGACTCGACGGGCAATTTTAATGGTGCAATTGATTGGGTAGTTGAAGTTATTAAAAAATCCTCTTGTTCTGGCCAAGGACAAGTTATTCAAATTGATGCTACTGCTAAAAGTAATGACGAAATAGCACCCAGAATCATCTCTACAGACCCCCCATACTACGACAACATAGGCTATGCAGACCTTGCGGACTTTTTTTATGTTTGGTTGCGTCGTTCCCTTAACTCAGTCTATTCAAACATCTTCAGCACTTTACTCGTACCCAAAACACCGGAATTAGTCGCTACTCCCTATCGTTTTGGGGGTGATAAAAAAAAAGCTCAATCTTTCTTTGAGGAAGGACTAGGAAAAGCATTCGGGCGAATGAATGGGATGGCTCACTCAGATTATCCTCTTACTGTCTATTACGCCTTTAAACAGTCAGAAACAGAAGACAGTGATGATGATAAGGGAAATGCTGTTGTCTCTTCCACTGGATGGGAAACCATGCTCGAAGGTTTGATTAAATCTGATTTTTCCATTGGTGGCACATGGCCAATGCGAACAGAACTGAGTAACCGTAGTGTTGGACTTGGCAGCAACGCCCTCGCCTCATCTATAGTCCTCGTGTGTCGTCCCCGTCCCGCCGACGCACCCAAAGCCAGCCGCCGGCAATTCCTCAACGAACTGAAGCGCGACCTTCCCCAAGCCCTAAAACTGCTGCAACAGGGCAATATTGCCCCCGTTGACCTCGCCCAAGCCAGTATCGGGCCCGGGATGGCAATCTACTCCAAATACGCCGCTATCCTCGAATCTAACGGCTCCTCCATGGGTGTTCGCACGGCCCTGCAACTGATTAACCAGATTCTCGACGAATTTCTCACCGAACAAGAAGGAGAATTTGATAGTGATACCCGTTGGGCGCTGACTTGGTTCGAGCAGTACCAATTCAACGAAGCACTATATGGCGATGCAGAAACCCTCTCCAAAGCCAAAAACACCAGTATTCAGGGCATGGTTGAAGCTGGCATACTAGAAGCAAAAGCCGGTAAAGTGCGACTACTCAAGCGCGAAGATCTTAAAACCGATTGGAAGCCAGAAAAAGATGAGCGGACACCCATCTGGGAAATCACCCAACACCTCATCCATACCCTCGATAAAAAGGGCGAAACCGGAGCCGCAGAACTCTTGGCTAAACTAGGAAACAAAGCCGATTTAGCCAAAGAACTCGCCTATAGACTTTATAGCCTCTGTGACAGAAAAGGTTGGACCCAAGAAGCCATAGCCTACAATAGCCTCGTCACCTCTTGGCCAGAAATCACCCGCCTAGCCAACGAATATAAACCCTCTCCCGAACAACTATCCTTTTCTTTGTGACCTTTGTGCCTTTGTGGTGAATTTAAACCACAGAGACACAGAGTTGATCAGCCGCTCTTTGTGTACAATGTAAGCAAACTATATATTCAAAACTTATGAAAATCACCAAAAAACCCCACAAACCCAAAAGTTATGTACTAGATCGCAGGCTATTTGTCCTCAATAAAGAACAATGGGAAGCCTTCAATGAAGCACTTGACACTCCAGCAAAAAAAAATGAAAAGCTGGCTCAGTTATTATCCACTAAAAGCCCTTGGGAATAACCTATAAAGCACCAGAACCACTCAACCCAGAACACAAGATAGATTTCTTCGACTGCGGTGAAACAAGCTTGAATAACTGGTTGAAAGAACGCGCACTAAAAAGTGAATCTACTGGTGCAGCACGTACCTACGTTGTTTGTGCAGACAATAGAGTAGTCGGTTACTACTGTCTGTCCACAGGTAGTGTGATGCGCGATCAAGCTCCAGGCAAAATTAAACAAAATATGCCAGATCCCATTCCGGTAATCATTGTGGGCAGACTGGCAGTGGACCGCAACCATCAAGGACAAGGACTTGGAAAAGCCCTCATCAAAGATGCCGTACTCCGAAGCTTGCAAGCTTCTGTGATTGCCGGAATTAGAGCGATTCTCGTTCACGCACTCAATGAAAAAGCCAAACAATTCTACACAGAAAAATGTGGCTTTATATCATCCCGACTCGATCCACTAACACTAATGCTAAACCTCTCTGAAGCCCAAAAAAGTCTTGATAGGAGCTAATTATTAACAATCTCCGTGACCTTTGTGCCTCTGTGGTTAATCCCCCTTCGTGTTCTTTGTGGTTCAAAATCCCCCTTCGTGTGGTTATCTCTCCCAAATTGAGGCATTATAAAAATAACTCCTCATCAAATCTCATGGCAATCAGCAATCGTGAACGAGTCGGACGCGCCCTAGATTTCCTCAGAGAGGGACTATACCCCTTCATAGAACGAGAAATGAAAGCAAGCTACGGCCAGAAGTGGGTGGCCGTGGCCTTAAGTTGTCTCCCTGAGAGCTACACGATCCGCAGGACAGGTGATGCCGTCCTCAAGGAAGACGTTTCGGCCCTGCTAATTGTCCTCTGGGAGCAGTGGAATGAAGTTTTTAAGAAAACCCTAGGCAGAAGCGATCGCTCTCTGGCCAGTGAACTAAGAGATGTCCGCAACGCCTGGGCCCATAACGATGCTTTCAGCCTCGACGATGCTTACCGGGCTTTTGACAGCATCGTGCGGCTGCTGACCTCGGTTTCTGGGGACACCCAAGAGGTGGAGAAGCAGAAGCAAGAAATCCTCAGACTTCGCTTTGAAGAACAGGCCCGGCGAGAGACAAGGCGCCAAGCGATCGCACCGACGGAGGGACAACCGATGTCGGGATTGAAACCCTGGCGGGAAATCGCCACCCCCCACCCCGATGTGGCTTCTGGACGCTTCCAACAGGCCGAATTTGCCGCCGACCTCTGGCAAGTCTATCTCGATGAAGGCTCTGACGAATACCGCGACCCGACGGAATTTTTCCGCCGCACCTACCTCACCGAAGGACTCAAGCAACTTCTGACCAATGCCCTGCTGCGTCTGAGTGGTAATGGCGGAGAGCCGGTGATTGAACTGCAAACTAACTTCGGTGGCGGAAAAACCCACGCCATGCTGGCCCTCTACCATCTGTGCAATGCTTTGGCGATCGAAGATCTTCCCGGTATGGAGTCGATCTTCCAAGCTCTGAACATTAAAAAACCCCCCGAAAATGTCAACATTGCTGTTCTGGTCGGCACTAAAGTCCAGCCTAGTGGCATCCCCCCCTATAAACCGGAACACGACAAGCAAAATCGCCCAGAAATCAAGACCCTGTGGGGAGAAATAGCTTGGCAACTCGGCGGCGCTGAGGGCTACGCTCTGGTTCGCAACGCCGATGAAACTTCCACTAATCCGGGGGACGCACTCAAAATATTGTTTAATCGTTTTTCACCCTGTTTGATCTTGATCGACGAATGGGTTGCCTATGCCAGGCAATTGCACGACAAGAACGATATTCCCGGCGGTAGTTTTGACACCCAGTTTACTTTTGCCCAAACCCTGAGCGAGTCAGCGAAAAATGCCCAGCAGACGCTTTTGGCTGTGAGTATCCCCTCCTCTGACATCGAAATTGGCGGGGAGAGAGGCACAGAGGCCCTAGACCGCCTTAAAAATGCGATCGGGCGCATCCAATCCCCTTGGCGACCCGCCAGTGCCGAGGAGAGTTTCGAGATCGTCCGCCGCCGCCTGTTCCAGACCATGACTGACTCGGAACTATATGTGGCAAGGGATGCGGTTATTAAAGCTTTCTCCGAGATGTATCGCACCCAGGCCCAGGAGTTTCCTAGCGAATGCCGGGAGGCTGACTACGGGCGCCGCCTGCGGGAAGCCTATCCCATTCACCCGGAATTTTTTGATCGCCTCTACTCCGACTGGTCAACCCTCGATAAATTCCAACGCACCAGGGGCGTGCTGCGCCTGATGGCGAAAGTTATCCATTCCCTTTGGGAGCGAGAGGACAAGAGCTTGTTGATCATGCCCTCCCACGTCCCGATGGATGATGCTCAGGTTCAGTCGGAGTTAACCCGCTACTTAGATGATAATTGGGTTCCGATCATCGAAAAGGATGTGGATGGCCCCAATTCTCTGCCCCTCGACATCGATCGCCAAAATTCCAACCTGGGACGCTATTCTGCTTGCCGTCGGGTTACGCGCACTATTTACCTTGGCTCGGCCCCCACGATTCGGGCTGCTAACCGAGGACTAGAAGATAAGAGGATCAAACTCGGTTGCGTGCAGCCGGGGGAGACTGTAGCCACTTTTGGTGATGCCCTACGGCGGCTAACAGATCGGGCCACCTACCTCTACATCGATGGCAACCGCTACTGGATTTCCAATCAGCCCAACGTCACCCGCACAGCCCAAGATCGGGCAAACCTGCTCTTTGAGGAGCGGTATAAAGTGACAGAAGAAATCGTCCGGCGCTTGAAGGCCGACCAGCAGCGGGGCGAGTTTGGAGCGATTCATATTGCCCCAGAATCAACTGCTGATATTCCCGATGATCCTCATCTGGGGGTGCGGCTTGTAGTTCTCGGTACTGGGCAACCCCACAGCAAATCCGCCGAAGATAGCCCCGCTCGGCGTTTAGTGGCGGAAATTCTCAATCAGAGAGGGGGTAGCCCCCGCTATTACAAGAATACGCTTGTATTTGTTGCCCCTGACAAGTCGAACTTGGAAAACTTAGAGAAGAACGTCGCCGGATATCTTGCCTGGAATTCGATTGTGGCGGATAAGGAAACCCTCAATCTCGATGTTTCTCAGAATAAACAGGCGATCACTAAGCGCGATCAAGCCGACAAGGAGGTAAGCCTGATCCTCAACCAAACCTATAAGTGGCTGCTGGTTCCAGAGCAACCCGACCCCCAGAAAGGCATCCACTGGACTGAAACCCCTCTTCAGGGGGATGATTCCCCTATCGATCGAGCCAGCCGCAAACTGGTTCATGAGGGGCAACTGATTACCCATTACTCTGGTGACAACCTGCGGATGGACGCCCTCGACAAATACCTGTGGCGTTCAACTAACCACATCGATCTGAAACGTCTGTGGGAGTACCTAGCGCAGTATCTTTACTTGCCCCGT
Source organism: Microcystis sp. Msp_OC_L_20101000_S702 (assembly GCF_007095705.1). NCBI lineage: Bacteria > Bacillati > Cyanobacteriota > Cyanophyceae > Chroococcales > Microcystaceae > Microcystis > Microcystis sp. Msp_OC_L_20101000_S702. The sequence goes on along the minus strand of NZ_SFBO01000067.1, from coordinate 29,300 downwards.
CTCAAGAACCAGGATGTTCTACTTCAAACTGTGCGGGAGGGGGTTCGTTCTACGCTCGTAGAGGAAAACTTCGGTTATGCAGAGGGCTGGGATGAGGTGAAGCAAAGATATACTGGTCTTGTCATCCTTCGGGATATTAACCCGAGTATCAGCAGTCACATCCTTCTGGTTAAGCCTGATGTAGCCATGGGGCAGCTAGAGGCCGAGAAACCGGCTAACCCCCCGACCGCTGCCGAGACTGATTCCGTTATCTCTAGTGACCCCGATAGGCCGCCATCTTTACCCTCTGGTGTTGGATTAACTGCGAAAGAGTCCCCCGATGATCTGGTTGAGAAAAAGCCGGTTCTGCGGAGGTTTTACGGCATTGTCTCGATCGATCCCCTGCGGATCAATCGAGACGCTCCAGCGATCACTAACGAGGTAATCCAGCATCTCACCCGACTCAGTGGGGCCAGGGTTAAGGTAACACTGGAGATCGAGGCCGAAATTCCCGATGGTGCGCCCGATGATGTGGTGCGGACGGTGACGGAGAATTGTCGGACTTTGAAATTTAATAATCAGTCTTTTGAACTGGAGTGAATATCGGGAAATTTCCCTATCTGGATTCGGTCATGGCTCTCTTAATTCTTTGCGTGATCAGTTTAACTTACTATAGAAGCGATCAATCTTTGTGTCCTCTGTGTCTGGAGTGGTTCCTTCCACTCCCTCGCCAGCAGGACTGTATCTTAGAATACATTTTACCCACCAAACCTAAGAGAGCAATAATAATCCCCCTTTTATCTGAAAAAGAGGGATTTATTTAGTCCAAATTGGTTAGATTGTGAGGAAAGTTTTCACCCTTCTCAGTCTCAAGACAAGAGATTTTCTGCTGATGTCTTCCCACTACCAAAGTCCGCGGATAGGAGATACACTAGGCTCGGGAGCAGGTTGGGGAGCAACTTCAGTAAAGGTTCTGGTTTCCGGGGGTAAAGCGGGAAGTCCCCAAGCGGGTTGTTTTTCGTTGATTTCTCTTAAAAGTTGCGAGCGAGTGCTACTGACGGCGATTTCTGATTTTAGTTTCAAGCGGGAAACCCAATAGGGATGAGCTTTACCCACATAAACTAATTTGCCATCTACCACTTGCAAAATCACGTCATCACCACCCATGGCATCCCCAACAATACGAGTGGTGGTTCCGTCAGCAAAGTCGCCGTTGAAAATTTCTTTGCCATCCACTGTTACAAGTCTGATCAATTGGATGGACATAATGCCACCCACGGTTCCCCGGACGCGACCGAGTATATAGTCACCGGGGTTGAGTTGCGGCTCACCTCTGTAGGTGTCATGGCCGCGCAGTTGACTGATCAGGATTTCGTTATTTTGCGGTTCTGCTTGTACGGGTACAGCACCAACGGTAGTTAGGGCAACTAAACCGGCAAAACCAGCGACAAGGGAAATTTTGTTAAACACAATTACCTCAAGCAAAAAGTTAGTAAACTGTCTATAGACGTTTTAGATTATAACCTAGTTCCCAATTTTGTCTATATTGCGAAATATTAGTTTAATAATTTCTCGATCAAGCGGTTGGAGGTTTCAGTTATCAGTTATCAGATTGCAGTTTTAAGTAGACAGTGTTGGGTGAAAACTTCGGTGTCTTCTGGACATCAGGTGAAAAATGTTCACTATGTCACATAATGGGCGCAAGCAGTTCGATAAACTCACTGACCACCTTGCGCCCCTACAGCCGGCACGATGTTAATGGTAGGGACATAAGGCTTATGCCGTTTTTTCGATAAGATAAGCTTATCACTTTAACTCCAATATAACCAAACTTGGGAGCTTTCTTTTCACTGATTACTGATTACTGTTTACTGCTCACTGAAAAACCCCCACCCCCCCACTTCCCCTGAAAACTGGATTAAGCTAGGCTCTAAGACCGCTCGACATTGCTGAATAATTGAGGATCGAGGGTGGGTAGTTCGATATCTTTTTCTGCTGGGGAAGAGGCCAACTGGAAGCGGTTTAAGGTTTGTTGAACGCGATCAAAAATGGTGATTTTTTGCTCGCTATTGTTCTGGGGTTCGGGAATAGGTTCCACTTCTAGCGGAGGCTGAATCCCAGAGGCCGGTTCGTTAATCTCCTTTGTCTCTGGTATGGTGGTTAGGGGAGATTCGATCGCTTCAGGGGTTTCCTCCACCTTTTCGATTGTTTCTGTCTCTACTGGTTTTTCTTCCACGATTGGGCTTTCTGGCTCAATAACAGGGGTTTCCTCAACTATAGGGCTTTCTGGCTCAATAACAGGGGTTTCCTCAACTATAGGGCTTTCTGGCTCAATAACAGGGGTTTCCTCAACTACAGGGTTTTCTGGCTCAATAACAGGGGTTTCCTCAACTACAGGGTTTTCTTCCTCAACTATAGAGGTTTCTGGTTCGATAACAGGGGTTTCTTCCTCTGGACTGGGAATAGTTTGATAGTTGGGATCAACGATGCTACGGGCAATTGTAGGGGATAAATCGCCGCGGACTAATTGACTGAGGCCGTCTTGGTAAGAGGGATCAAAGCTAATCACGCGCACGCTGGTATTAAACTCGTTTTCGACTTTATTTCCCTGACCATCGATGAATTCTAGTTGTACCCAGTTATTGCCCTTGGCAAAACCCTTGAGATAAATCGGTTCCCAAGTATCAAGCAGAAAACTGTCACCGTTGACAGTGACACGAATGCGCCAATCTTGAAGATTATTATCTTCGTTGGCAGTATTGGACAGACGTAGAGGAGCATTACTCAGATAAAAATCGAGCAGGATCGGTTCCGCACCGTAGATTCCTTGCGGACTACTGTAGGTTAACAGGGGCAAGTTATGATCAGGGGCATTTTTGCCTGTTTTTGTCAGAATATGAAAGGTTGTTTCAGCGAAGGCCCCATCATTTTTAAAACTTTCCTGCCAAGGACGCAGGGCCAAGACGCGCAGGGTATGAGTACCTGGGGCAAGATTTTCTAGGATAATCGGTTGCTTGAGGTCGTAAATAGCTGCTGCTGGTTCATTATCGACAATTAGACTCAAGTGGGGTCCTAATTTCAGGGTATCGTCTTGGAAAATTGGCAGATCTGACACTTGTAGTTTAACTATCACCTGGGTGTCATCGAAAACCTGTTCGGCCAGAGGGCTGAGAATCGTTACTTGGGGGGCGTAACGCTCTAAACTGGGGCGCAGTTCCTGAATTAGGGCCGGGGGAGCAACCTCAGAAATGCGGCCTTGGACGACGGGAAGATTAGAGGTTTCGGAAGTGGGGAGATTGGTGGCTGTCAAGCGATCGCCACAGGCGGTTAACAGAATGGTCAGTAAACCGATCACAAGACATATATGAAGGGTTTTGACTGGGATTAATTTATGTAGTAGGGATAGCACGTTCCTCCTAGAGCCAAGGCCAAAATCTATACAAACCATTGATTTTTGCTAGAGTCATTGAATGCTCTGGTGTCAGCAAAAGCGCGAGAAGATCAGGTTATGGCCTCAATTTTACAGAATTGTTTGATTGTTTTTTGAGAATCTATCTATTGAATTTTCTATATGGTCTGGTGAGGGAGAAAAAGGTGAAATCGGCTTCTGGGGCGACAATTAATAAACTTTTGTAAAGAAAAATTACCGGTCTGACCCTGACTAAGACCGTCCATAGCAGAAAATGTCTCTCCTATCAAGGATTGAGAGAATTTTAATTATTGTTAAGCACAACGAACAGAGGAGAGAACAAAGACTTATCATCTACTATTGATGCTTTCGACTGGAATCTCACCCAAGAGGAAAGTCAAGCGACATTAACAAAAGGTGGGTCAGATTTCAACTTGCCTTTTTTAGGTTAAAAAATCTATCCTCAAATAAAACGCTAAGTCTATTGTCGAGAGAGGAGAATCCTCATGGCACTCCCCCCCAAAGAGGCGGTAGCTAAAGTGATTGTAGATAAAGACCCAGTACCTACTTCCTTTGAGAAGTGGGGTCAACCGGGGCATTTTGATCGCACTTTAGCCAAAGGACCCAAAACCACTACCTGGATTTGGAACCTACACGCCAACGTCCACGATTTTGATAGTCAAACCAGCGATCTCGAAGATATTTCTCGGAAAATCTTCAGCGCCCACTTCGGACATCTCGCCGTTGTCTTCGTTTGGCTAAGTGGAATGTACTTCCACGGCGCGAAATTTTCTAACTATGAAGCTTGGTTAACCAACCCGCTCGCCATCAAACCCAGCGCCCAAGTGGTCTGGCCGATCGTCGGTCAAGGCATCCTCAACGGCGATGTGGGCGGCGGTTTCCACGGGATTCAGATCACCTCTGGTCTGTTCTACCTCTGGCGAGCTTCTGGTTTCACCAACAGCTATCAGCTATACTGCACCGCTATCGGTGGTTTAGTGATGGCGGGCCTGATGCTGTTTGCTGGTTGGTTCCATTACCACAAAAGCGCACCGAAACTGGAATGGTTCCAAAACGTGGAATCGATGATGAACCACCACTTGGCGGGTTTACTCGGCTTAGGTTCCCTAGGTTGGGCTGGTCATCAGATTCACGTTTCTTTACCGGTGAACAAACTCCTCGATGCGGGAGTCGCTCCCCAAGACATCCCCTTGCCCCACGAGTTCATTCTCGAACCGAGCAAGATGGCGGATTTATACCCCAGTTTCGCCCAGGGTTTGACCCCCTTCTTTACCCTTAACTGGGGTGCTTACTCGGATTTCCTCACCTTCAAAGGTGGCTTGAACCCCGTGACTGGTGGTCTCTGGCTTTCCGATACCGCTCACCATCACTTGGCGATCGCTGTATTGTTCATCATTGCTGGTCATATGTACCGTACCAACTGGGGTATCGGTCACAGCATGAAGGAAATCCTCGAAAACCACAAAGGTCCCTTCACCGGTCAAGGTCACAAAGGACTGTACGAAATCCTGACCACCTCTTGGCACGCCCAGTTAGCGATTAACCTTGCTCTCTTAGGTTCGCTAACCATCATCGTGGCCCACCATATGTACGCCATGCCGCCCTATCCCTATCAGGCGACTGACTACGCCACCCAACTATCCTTGTTCACTCACCACACTTGGATCGGTGGCTTCTTAATCGTCGGTGCGGGAGCGCACGGAGCGATCTTCATGGTGCGCGACTACGATCCAGCCAAAAACGTGGATAACCTGCTCGATCGGGTGATCCGTCATCGCGACGCAATTATCTCCCACCTGAACTGGGTATGTATTTTCCTCGGCTTCCATAGCTTCGGTTTATACATTCACAACGACACAATGCGGGCTTTTGGTCGTCCCCAAGATATGTTCTCGGATACGGGAATTCAACTACAACCCATCTTTGCCCAATGGGTACAAAGTCTCCACACCCTAGCCCCCGGCAACACCGCTCCTAACGCTCTCACTACCGCTAGTTATGCTTTCGGTGGCGACGTGGTAGCAGTGGGTGGCAAAGTGGCCATGATGCCGATCACTCTCGGTACTGCCGATTTCCTCGTGCATCACATCCACGCCTTCACCATCCATGTCACCGTGTTGATTCTCCTCAAAGGGGTTCTCTACGCTCGTGGTTCCCGTCTGATTCCCGATAAAGCGAATCTCGGTTTCCGTTTCCCCTGCGATGGTCCCGGTCGCGGCGGTACCTGCCAAGTTTCGGGTTGGGATCACGTCTTCCTCGGCCTGTTCTGGATGTACAACTCCATCTCGGTCGTAATCTTCCACTTTAGCTGGAAAATGCAGTCCGATGTCTGGGGAACCGTCGCCCCCGATGGCACTGTCACCCACGTTACCCTTGGTAACTTCGCCCAAAGTGCCATCACCATCAACGGTTGGTTACGCGATTTCCTCTGGGCGCAAGCAGCGCAAGTCATTAATTCCTATGGCTCTGCTCTGTCTGCCTACGGAATCATGTTCCTAGCCGGTCACTTCGTCTTCGCGTTTAGCTTGATGTTCCTGTTCAGTGGTCGCGGCTACTGGCAAGAATTAATCGAGTCGATCGTCTGGGCGCACAACAAGTTAAGAGTTGCCCCCGCTATCCAACCTCGCGCCCTGAGCATCATTCAAGGTCGTGCCGTTGGTGTGGCTCACTACCTCTTAGGCGGTATTGTCACCACTTGGGCATTCTTCTTGGCCAGAAGTCTCTCGATTGGCTAAACTTGCCTATAAGGGCTTGCCAGTCCCCCGGGGATTGGCAAGACTAGGCTCAACAGGCGTCGATTGACCGATACCTCTGTAAGCGTTTCCTATTACAGTGGGTGAATTTAAAAAAGGAAATAACCAGCACTCGTGTAAGAGCCTCAGTTATTTAGAGAGGAGAATTTCCTAAACAGCTATGGCAACTAAATTCCCTAAATTTAGCCAAGATCTAGCCCAAGATCCGACTACCCGTCGGATTTGGTACGGGATCGCCACAGCCCACGATTTTGAAAGTCATGATGGCATGACGGAAGAGAATCTCTACCAAAAGATTTTCGCGTCGCACTTCGGCCACATTGCAATCATTTTCCTGTGGACTTCCGGCACTATATTCCACGTCGCTTGGCAAGGTAACTTCGAGCAGTGGATCAAAGATCCCTTAAACATCCGTCCCATCGCCCACGCGATTTGGGATCCCCAGTTCGGTAAAGGCGCTGTAGATGCCTTCACCCAAGCTGGCGCTTCTAACCCTGTTAACATCGCCTATTCCGGGGTTTACCACTGGTTCTACACCATCGGTATGACCTCCAACCAAGACCTATACCAAGGTGCGGTGTTCCTGCTGATTCTCTCGGCGATTTTCCTCTTTGCTGGCTGGTTACACTTACAACCTAAGTTCCGTCCTAGCCTCGCTTGGTTCAAAAACGCTGAATCTCGCCTGAACCACCACCTCGCCGCTCTGTTCGGTGTTAGCTCTCTGGCTTGGACCGGACACCTCGTTCACGTTGCTATCCCCGAATCCCGCGGTCAGCACGTTGGTTGGGACAACTTCCTCTCCACTCCCCCCCACCCGGCGGGTTTACTACCCTTCTTCACCGGTGACTGGAGTGTGTATGCAGAAAACCCCGATACTGCTAACCACATTTTCGGTACTGCCCAAGGCGCGGGAACTGCGATCCTCACCTTCTTAGGTGGTTTCCATCCCCAAACCGAGTCCCTCTGGTTAACCGATATGGCTCACCACCACTTGGCGATCGCTGTGATCTTCATTGTGGCTGGTCATATGTACCGCACCAACTGGGGCATCGGTCACAGCATCAAGGACATCCTCAATGCACACAGACCCCCCAGTGGTAAGTTAGGAGCCGGTCACAAAAATCTTTATGACACGGTTAACAACTCTCTCCACTTCCAACTCGGTTTGGCTCTCGCTTCTTTAGGCGTGATCACCTCTCTGGTGGCGCAGCATATGTACGCGCTACCCCCTTATGCCTTTATTGCTAAGGACTACACTACCCAAGCGGCTCTTTATACGCACCACCAATACATCGCTGGTTTCCTAGCGGTGGGTGCTTTCGCTCACGGTGCTATCTTCTTCGTGCGTGACTATGATCCCGAAGCGAACAAAGATAACGTCCTGGCCCGGATGCTGGAGCATAAAGAAGCGATCATCTCTCACCTAAGCTGGGTTTCCCTTTTCTTAGGTTTCCACACCCTCGGCCTCTACGTTCATAACGATGTGGTCGTCGCTTTCGGTACTCCCGAAAAACAAATCCTGATCGAACCTGTGTTCGCTCAATTCGTGCAAGCAGCTTCGGGTAAAACCCTGTACGGCATGAACGTACTGTTGTCTAACCCCGATAGTATCGCTTACACCGCCTATCCCAACTACGGTGATGTTTGGTTACCCGGTTGGCTAGACGCGATCAATAGCGGCACTAACTCCCTCTTCTTAACCATCGGTCCTGGCGACTTCCTCGTTCACCATGCGATCGCTCTTGGTTTACACACCACCGTTCTAATCCTGGTTAAAGGTGCTTTAGACGCTCGTGGTTCCAAATTAATGCCCGATAAAAAAGACTTCGGGTATTCCTTCCCTTGCGACGGTCCTGGCCGTGGCGGTACTTGCGACATCTCTGCTTGGGATTCCTTCTACCTAGCCATGTTCTGGATGTTGAACACCTTGGGTTGGTTAACCTTCTACTGGCACTGGAAACACCTCGGTGTCTGGTCGGGTAACGTGGCTCAGTTTAACGAAAACTCCACCTACCTGATGGGCTGGTTCCGCGATTACCTCTGGGCTAACTCGGCTCAGTTAATCAACGGTTACAACCCCTACGGTGTTAATAACCTTTCTGTCTGGGCCTGGATGTTCCTCTTTGGACACCTCGTTTGGGCAACCGGTTTCATGTTCCTGATCTCTTGGCGTGGTTACTGGCAAGAGTTGATCGAAACTATCGTTTGGGCCCACGAACGCACTCCTCTGGCGAACCTCGTTCGTTGGAAAGACAAACCCGTGGCTCTCTCGATCGTTCAGGCTCGTTTGGTTGGTTTAGCTCACTTCACCGTTGGCTATATCTTCACCTACGCCGCCTTCTTGATCGCCTCCACTGCTGGCAAGTTCGGCTAAACCTTGAATTAGGTGACTAAAAAACCCCCCGCCCATTGGTGGGGGGTTTTTGTTTATGATTGATCATAAAAGCGCGGCTCAATCTCAAAAATCTATGCAGTGGGAAGAATTAAAACAGCTTTATGATCAGGACTTTGTTTTGTGGATTGAGCGAACCACCGAACAAATTCGACGCGGGGAGATGAAAAATTTAGATTGGGAACATCTTTTAACGGAGATAGAAGATTTGGGGCGAGAACAAAGAAACCAAGTGGAAAGCTATCTAATTCAAACCGTTAAACATTTATTGATTTATCAGTATTGGCTGACTGAAAAAGGTAATTGTGGCTGGGGATGGGCCGATGAAATCGATAATTTTCGTCTAGAACTAGAAATTTTATTCCAGTCAAAAACCCTCTACAATTATGGGGCTTCTAGGCTAGATATAATTTATGATAAAGCCAAGCGATCGGTGATCAAAAAAACTGGTTTATCTGTTGATACGTTTCCGCAAGTTTGTCCTTATACCTTTGCAGAAATTATAGATTTTGATTTTTTACCAGTTTAGAATAGGAGAATTAAAGGCAAGAAAGAAAATTATCGTTATAATGAAGTTGTGGCTTATTCTTGAATCAGCTTATTCTGTCAGCGATAGAGTATTATGGGTCAAAAATCTTACGCAGTTTTCCAAGCAGTGGAAAATAAAGCTAACCTTCTAGCGGGTTATTGGGGTGACTTCAAAACGGAGATTATTCAGCATTTGCCTGAATCCTATCATGGTGAAATCCACGAACTTTCTAGTAATCTAGAGAAAGCTTTAGAAGTTTTAATCAATGAATTGCGCCATCCTACCCTGATTTTAGCGACGACTGGCACGACGAGCAGTGGGAAGAGTACCCTAGTTAATTTCCTCTGTGGTGCTGATATTGTGCCGATGGCACAGCGAGAAATGAGTGCAGGAACAGTTACCATTGAGTATAGCGAAGAAAAGACTTTAATTATTGAAAAAACACCGGGGGCGTTGTGGGAATGCGGGAAGTGGGAAAAGATTAGCGACGAAAATATTTATAGTCGCTTAAAACAGTTAATGAAGGCTTATATTAAAGCCAGAAAAAAACAACCTGATTTAGCTTATCCTCGATCTATTATTTATTATCCTTTTAGACTGGTTAAAGATGAAAGTTTCTTAGAATTGCCTAAAGGGGTTAGAGTTAAATTATTAGATTTACCCGGGTTATCTTATGTAGGAGATGAGGGAAATATTGGGATTATCAAACAATGTCGTGAAGCTTTATGTTTAGTAACATATAACAGCGCAGAAACAGATCCTTATAAAGTTGATAATCTGTTATCAGAAGTTGTTGATCAAGTTAAAGATTTAGGCGGCTCTCCTGCACGAATGCTATTTATTTTAAATCGGATTGATATATTCAGATCAGATGATGATTGGCAAGAAAGTGAAAGTGAGTTTGTTGAAGAAACGACTGAAAACATTAAGGAAAAACTGATCGAGAATTTAAGAGAATATACAAAAGATATTGAAAATTTGAGAATTGTAAAACTGAGTACATGGCCAGCTTTATTGGCTTTACAAATTCAGGATAATAAGAAATTGCTTCAGGATCTGTTAGAGGAATTACCTACAAGAGAGGAAAATTGGTCAGAGCATGATCAAACTAGACTTGAGAAAGTATTAAAACCCTATGAGCAAGCCATAGATAACTTTCAAGTTTTAATTAAGGAAATCATGAAGCGAGGAAACTTAAGTCTTGATGCTAAACAATGGACTATCTCTCAACAAGAACAAATTGCCAAAGAGTTATTCAAACAATCCTATGCAGAAGAATTTGAAAAGAAACTAAGCAAGCACATAGCAGAACATTTTCCTAAATTAGTTATTCCCCAAGCTATAGAAAAATTTAATGTAGCGGCGGGAAATAGTATTGCACAATGGGCAGTACAAACTACTACGGCAATTCTTAACAGTTCGGAAGAAAATTATCAGCAAGAATCTGAATTGTTATCACAAACAAAAGAAAATCTTGATTCTTTTCTCCAAGCTAGTGATGCCAAATTAAGACAGCCCCTAGCCGTTTTTGAAAAATTAGATATTGATACCAAAACAGCCGATAATTTAGTAGCTAGTTTAAGAGAGGCTATCAATGAACTTCAATTTACTCCCCCTTATGACCAAATTCAAGAGAAATTAGTTCCCTTAGTTGAGTGGAGAGAGGCACTAAAGACTGTTATTAGAAACGTCTTAGAAGCAGTAGTTAAATCTTTAGATAATGGCAGAGTTGATTTGGACAATATCAACTTTAAAAAGGCCAATGTTAATCAGGTTAATATGCTAAAAAACAACTTGGATATCCTGATTCAATTGGGCTATACAGGTTCAGATGCAAGAAATGGTTTATTAATCACAGCAAAAAGGGATAAAGAGAAATTAAGTCTTCAAATAATTAAAAAAGAGTTAAATAATTTATCAATTAATCTAACTATCATATTATCGCAAATATTAAAGAGAGTGTCTGCTCAGGAGATTAACAGAATAGAGGAATCTGTATCTGAATTGTTTAGATTTCATATTAAACATATAGAAAAGGGTGCTGAAGAAAAAGCACCAAATTTTGTTATAAAATTTCCACAATCTGAACTTAATACATTTACTAGAAAACTGGAATTTGATTTTAATTTGGAGTCTGATATTGAAATCAGTTCTGGTACTTACAGAAGTTTTAAACACTGGCTATGGATGAAAAAAAAGGAAAGCATGATTGCAGAAATTCCAAGCACTGAAACTCTTTTACAGAATTGGATTCATCAATTCCAGCAACAGGGCGAACCTGAAATGTTATGTTCAATGTTTGAATGGCTATTAGAACAGATTGATAATTTAAAAAAAAATGTAGATCATAAAACCCATGACATTTTTAATAGCTATTTAGCCAGCCTAGAAAAAGCTCAACAGGAAATAACTACTAACTACGAGGAAACACAAATTATATGGAAACCTATCCAAGAAAGAGCTAAATTTTTAGAACAAAGCCTTGCGGAATTAGAAAATTTTGAAAAAGAGGAGGTGAATTAGTGAATAATAAATATTTTTCGAGTATTTGTAAAGATGTTTTTGCAATTGTGTATCCAAAAATAAAATCTAAAAAAGGAGGTGTACTCTATCATGTTTTAAGTATTATTCTTGAAAGAGAAGAATCTCAGAGAGATGATCTATGTCGTTATTTTGGAATTAATCAATCCTCTTGTTTAGATGAAGATAAAAGGTTGTCTGGTGAATTTCTTAATGATGTAACAAAGCTCGTTTATGTAGAAAGGCTTAAATTCGGGGACTTTAATTCAACAAATCTTGCAACTGGCATAAGTGATATCTTAGATAACGTTGATCTAACAAAATCAAATCAATCAAAGGAAGAACGCCAAATGGAATTAATTATTACAGTAGCTTGTTTAATGGTAGGGGCATTTACTTGTTTTAAATATCTACAAAGGACTCGTTCTAAAAATGAAATTAGTCCGACAGCTTCTTTATGTCTAGCTGTTCCTGCATCAGAAGTTTATAATTTACATGAAGGGTATGATCTTAATAGAGATGATGTTGTAAGATTAATTGATTGTGCTACAGAATTTTTATGTGTGCCAGAGTATAAAAAAATATCTGTAGAGACTATACCGGAGGAAGGACGCTCTCCTGAAAGTCGATTAAAATTCTACGTTAGAATTAATCTCAAAAATGGAGGTAATATCATTGGTAAAGAAACTCAGTATGGAATGAAGCGAGAACTTCCACTTAATGTAACAGGAAAAGTTATACAGATAGGGTTTCTCAAAAATGTCTCTATTCTCAGAGAATTCAACCGTATTTAAGGAGTTAATTTAATGGATTGGAAATCGGCCTCATCCTACTATGAAACCCGTCTCAGTGATGTCTTAAATATCCAACATTTTGCCGTTGACTTAGCCAAACTTCCCCAAGCTGAAGTTCCCTCTAAATTAACAGAAATCCTCCTGCAAGAGGCAATACCTGCTAACCGTCAACTCGAAAGACTGAGAAAAAGAGAATTTCGTATTGCTGTGGTTGGCTTAGAAAAGGCGGGAAAAAGTACCTTTATTAACGCATGGTTAGAATGTGATTTACTTCCTGCCAAAGGAGGAAGATGTACCTTTACCACCACGCAAATTTATTCCGTTAAAAGCGAATCTGAACAAAGATTAGAAGTGCAAACCCGCAGCGAAGAACAATTTATTCATCTTCTCAAAGAATTAGAAACCGTTGGCGCAAAAGAAGACTTAAACACCATTAGAGAAAACGAAATCACCCTAAAACAAGTCAGACGAGAAGGTAATTTAGTTATTCCTTTTACTCGACTAGAAGACATCCGAGAACAACTAAAAAAATACGTTGCTGATGAAAAATACGCCCATGCGGTCCTAGAAGCACGACTTTATACTAATAAACTCGCTCAAGCAGAAGGAATCGTCTTTTATGATGTTCCTGGTTCAGATTCTGGGTTAGCCAAGCACGTTGATGAAGCACAACAAATGTTATCAGACTGTGATGCAGTCATCGTGATTCAGCGTTTTCGCAGTATTCGAGAAGCCGAATTAGAAATTATTAAATTTACAGAACAAGGTGATAAGAATGTCACCATTGCTGATAAGTTATTTGTCTTTTTAAGTCATATTGACTCTCTTGGTAGCCCAGAAGCCCTTAAAACTCATATTACAGAAGCCTCTCAGGATTGGTCAAAACGCGCTAATTTACCGGTTAATCGCATTGTTTCTGGTTCAGCAGGAGCTTATTTAATCTTAAATAATCTGGCGGAAGAACATACTCAATTAGAAATCGGAAAAGCCAGAAATATTCAAGATAAATTAAAAACTTTGACTGGAATTATAGATGATGAAATGTTAAGAACTCAAGCTACAGGAATCCCTGAAATTAAACAAAAAATCTTTAATTATATTAATACTGAGCGAGTAGCAATTCTCAAGAAACGCTGTGAAGCTTCCATTGATAAAATTGTCAGCACCTCAGAAGATATTCACCATTTTGTCAGTCAAAGATTTCCCGAAAATCCTGAAGAAGCACAACGCTTTGAAGAGGAAAGAAGAAGAATTGATTTTTCAGAATGGTGGCATAGAAAATGGGAACAGATAAAAGCTGATTTACAAAACTTTTATGAAACATCTGCCATTAACAAACCCTTAGAAAAAGTTAATAACGAATCTTCTAGTAGTATCGAAAAGTTTAAAGAACGCTATGGGCAACTGTTAGCCAGTGAAATGGCAAAATTAAGACAAGAAACTTTAAGAAAAAAAGAAATTATTTTTGATGCAAATTCTTTTCCAGACTTCGACAAGGCAAAAGCTAATTATGCTTGGCGGGATGACTTGTATGGGGATGTTAGAAAATTTTTGGATGCCCTTGCTCGACAATTAGCGGCAGAATTAAAAGATGAAGCTTTAAAATTAGTCGATTATATGTCCTCCTTATTATGGGGAAGTTCTCAAGTAAAAGAACGATTAATTGGTTATTCAGAACAGGAGTTTTTAACTCGCTTAGAAAATAGCTTATCAGTGTTATTTTTAAGATTTGCTCGTCCCGTTGCTGAAGCATTAATTCGCGGTCCTGTTAACAGTGATACCCGCAGCCAAATTGTCAAATCATTAGGGGTTGATGTGGAACTGATTGATAACTATTATCAAGGAGATGAACCTGCTTTTAGAGTCTTAAAAAAATACGTTAAGTATGGTTCTGATTTACTCTTTAATCCTAATCTTCGTCAACAGGTGTTAGGTGTAACAGAAATTGCCAAAAACGTTATCGGAATGACGGTAGATACAGTTGGGGTTAATTGGATCGATTTGGCTGACCAATTAACCCCACCCAGAGAGGTTGTTACCTTTGAAGTAACTAATGATATTAACGCTTTTGAAGAATATCTACGCCATGGTATTTTTGAAGCTGCAGGATTTGAGTCCTACTGTATTCAAGAATTAAGAGGATTAGTGGATATTTTTCGAGAAAAAGAAGGAACATGGGCAGGTGTCGCCCAAAACGAATGGTATAAGGAGAATCCTCAGCTTGTAGCAGAATTACCCGCTAATTTGAAATCTCAAGAATTTAATTTAGAAGTTAGTGAACGACTGAGACAATTAGCAATTGCCTTGAAAAGAAATAGTTCCTCTTAATAACGTCAGTTCGGGTTAGGGGAATTTTCTCAGGACTCGGACGGGAGAAGGAAAGTTTTAACCCGGGACAGGATCAAGCTTTCAGCTAATCCAGGATTCGGGTTAAATAGACTCTAATAGATTGTATCCCGTTGACGGGCGGGGCGATCGAGGGATTTGATCGCCGTTTCTAACTCCTCGATGGTCAAACAGGTACCGCCCAGGGCCCCGGCCATAGTGGTAATATGTTCTTCCATGAGAGTACCACCGAGATCGTTGCAACCCCAGTTTAAGGCTTCTGTCGCCCCCTGTAAGCCCAATTTTACCCAACTGGGTTGATGATTTTTAATGCTATTGCCCAGATAAATCCGCGCCACTGCTGTTAATTTTAATGTATCGGCTAAAATTGGTTGATCCCGTCCGACTCGATTTCTCAGGGGTTTGGGGGCCGATTGTCCCACAAAAGGCAATAAAATAAATTCGGTTATTTTAGCCGGATAATTATTTGCTAGGGCGATTTCTTGCTGTTTTCTAATTTTTTCAAGGTGCTGCACCTGTTGACTAGGGGTTTCAATATGACCGCAGAGCATGGTACTGGTGGTATGTAACCCCAAGCGATGGGCAATACCGACTATTTCTAACCAAGTGGCGGCATCGATTTTTTCTGGACAAATTACCCGTCTTACCTCATCCACCAACACCTCGGCAGCCGTCCCCGGGAGAGAATTCACTCCTGCTTCTTGCAGGGAAGCGATAACTTTTTCGTAACTTAAACCGTCTTCTCTAGCGATAAATTGGACTTCTTGGGGCGAAAAAGCGTGTAAATGCAGGTCAGGAAAAGCTTGTTTCAGGTTTTTAACAATTTCGAGGTAATAGTCTAAGGAATTGCCCTTAATCTTGGCTTTTGGGTTTAATCCTCCCTGCATACAAATTTCTGTCGCCCCACGATGGACAGCATCCGCCGCTTTAGCGATAATTTCCTCTAAATTAAGCCAGAAGGCCCCTTCTTCATTTTCATCGCGTCTGAATGCACAAAAACTGCAATGCTGCTCACAAATGTTACTAAAATTAATGTTGCGATTGATCACGTAGGTGACGGTATCTCCCACCTGTTGACGACGCAAAAAGTCGGCCGTTTCCCGAATCCGGGCAATTAAACGGTTATCGGTAGTTTCTAGCAAGATAATCGCTTCTTTTGCCGATAAATTTGCCCCTGACCGCGCTTTTGCCAAAATATCGGTTACGGGTGCGGTGATGGAGGAGTTAGTCACGGGAAATAAATATTGAGGGTTGCCGATCCTAATTGTAGAACGAGGTCAGAAGGAACAGTAAAGAAAGAGAGCCGATTTAATCCTTTTTCTGTTCCCTATTCCCTTGTCTGCACGCGGTAATTTCCGGTTGAGAGCCTTTATTGCAGGGTGGTTTGTTTTTCCTGTTCTTTTTGTTGACGTTTTTTCTTTTCCGCTTCTAGAGCATCTTCGATAACCTTGAGCAGCTGATCCATTTTATCGAGATTACCGCGATAAACATCGAGGTCTTTTTGCAGTTTTTCGCTGGAGAGATGCAGAATTTCTGAGAATTTTTGCAAAATTGGTTCGCGTTTTTCTTTTTCCTTGATTATGTCTGGTTGTGCTTCGGCTAAAATAGTATAAAGACCGATGGCAAACAGGCGACTATACTTAAACTTAGCCGCGTTGATCACCGAAACTAAACTATCAGACAACTGATTGTTACCACCTAGGGCAGGGTTTTGCAGTTGGGAAAGCAAGGAATCAATATTAGTTTCTTTGGCAATAGCGATAATATTTTCGGCATCACGACGATAGACTTCGGGATTACCGTTAACCGCTTGGCACAAAGCATTAAAAATATTCGGTTTATCTTCCCCCGGACGATAGCCTTCCATGAACTTCTCGAAAGAAGTAACCACACCAAGAGCATAAATTGGATCATAATGGAAATCTACATTAACAGAGAGCAGGTGCATCTCGACTAATAATTCCTCAACCACGCGCCGATACACCGAATTGATGGGGCGGGTGTGGCGAGTATAAAAATCACGCTTACTATCGGAAACAGTACGAATTTTGTCCACAGAACCAAACTTCATAAAAATTTAACACTGCTCTCATTTTCCCCCTTCTCGTTCCCCCTGACAAGGCCGGTGATCACCAAAGAGCCACCAGCAGTCAGTCCCCAGAGAGCAAAAGAACGAGTAAGATATAAAGATAAGGATATGGAAAAATCGAGATAATTAGCCGATACTGCCTCTACCAATCGCTTTTTTACTTTTCACTTTTCACTTGACTATATGGCCAATCAAGACGACAAAATCAAAATTATCACTGATAACCGGCAAGCACGCCATCTCTACGAGATTTTAGAGACTTTTGAAGCGGGGGTGCAGTTGCTGGGGACCGAGGTTAAATCTGTGCGCGCTGGTAAGGTAAACCTGCGGGATGGTTACGTTTTAGTCCGCAATGGTGAAGCGGTGTTAATTAATGTTCATATTTCCCCCTACGAACAGAGTAGCGAATATTTTAATCACGATCCGCGCCGGACGAGAAAATTGTTGATGCACAAAAAGGAAATCAGCAAACTCATCGGTCAAGTGGAACAGAAAGGCTTAACTCTTGTGCCTTTGAAGATGTATTTTAAAGGTAGTTGGGTAAAAATCAGCATTGGCCTCGGTAGAGGCAAGAAATTACACGATAAACGCGAAGATTTGAAACGTCGTCAGGATCAACGGGATATGGCACGAGCGATGAAGCGTTAACCAAGACACTTATCGGACTGGCAAAGGTCTAGGTAAGAAACGAGCGAGTTTTGTTAGAGTTGAACTGTATTCGGCTCCTTGCAGCCATCACCATCCCCCTCACCTTGGATTGAAATTTATGTTAAAACTCTTGACAAAAGTAATTAAATATGCTAGGACACCCGCTTTGATCGCTCTATCCTTAGGGGTGGGTGCGGGAATTATTTTACCAAAAATAACTTTAGCCAATGGCAACCCCGGCCTAACAATTTTTAGTGGAGTCGATCGCAAGGATATCTTAGATTATTTTTTGCAATTTGGCGGTCGTCCCAAGCAAATGGATCGTTATAAACTCTATATTCCCGCGAAAAAACTCTCCCAAGGGGCTTCAGCTTTTTTTATTTCCTATCCCGATTATTTTAACGGCCAGTTTGACACCAATAAAATCGAGGTACGCATCAACGGCAAATCTTTACCTTTAAAGGAAGTGGTTTGGGATAAGGATAGTCGCGTTATTCAAATTGTCCCCGAACAAGCGATCGATCCCACCAGCAAAGTTGAAATCGTCATGTCTAATGTCAGAAATCCCGAATTAGGCACTTATTACTTTACCTGTGATGTGACTGCCTCTGGCAATATTCCCGTCCGTCTCTACGTCGGTACTTGGATTGTCAGTATCGAACCTTAAAGTATTTATTGGGGATGGGGAAATGGGGGAATGGGGAATTTAACTAAAAACCCCAACACCCCAAAACCCTAGCAAAAATAAATTCAAAACGATTTTGCGCCGTTTCAGCGATCACTAAAATTGTTAAGAATTGTACAACCCTCTTGTTATAAGGCTTTTTATGTCATGAAACCTTAAAATGAGAATTGCTGCCAAAACCCTCTCAGTCCCAGAAAAAGTCAACCAAAGTCAACTATTTGCTTCCGAGTTGCCAAAATCTGAGGAATTTTCACCTATAGACTCGTTGACTGGGGAATTTTCCCCGGAGTTTAAGTTTTTGCGACTGCCTTTGTGAGAATTTTTGCCCCCTTCCCGTCCAATAGCTGCCATGTGGGACCGATCTCGGCTAACCGCTTCACCACCTTTTCGTCCCGCTTCGCGAGCTTCTTCGGAGGTAAATTCGTGGGCTGTCCCTTTTTGATGAGCAGCTTTACCACCTTTACTAGCGATTTCCCTTTGTTTAGCTTGATCCATAGAGGCAAAACCGCGTTTACTCTTACCTGTCATAATATCCCTCCTGTGTGAATGCTGATTTTAAAAGTTCTTAAAGACTTATGCGAGATTTTTAAAACATCAAAATCATGGTCTTGTGGGTGGGCAAAAAATTGAGATTGCCCCGCTCTTTTCCTCTAAGAACTACGGATTCTCATCTACGATTATAACTCATTAGCTCGACTTCTAGGGAACCAATTACAGCAATCAAAGGGCGTATTTTATGTTAAAAAATATTAAGCAAATTGAGCATTTATCAGTCTAAAGATATAGAAATTATCTTAATGGTGAGGTACAAAGTTTTCGTTTAGGGGAGTCAGTCCTCAGTTATCAGTTTTTTTCCCCCTGCTCCCATCTCCCATCTCCCCACTTCCCAATTCATAATTCCGAGGTTTTTTGGGGATTTAATCGGAAAAAATTAGGGTAAGACTTGGGTTTTTTCGATCGACCATTTATCTCCTTGCCGTACCAAATCATAGCGCACCTTCAAGGACTCATTATAGGAACGATTGACAATTTCCTTGCCATTATGGAAATAGATAGCCTTTTCGTTGACTATCGCTTCCACCGTCGCTAAATTAGGATTTTTGGCATTATTAGTGACCGATCGCACATCCACTTGATGATCGTAGCGCCAATAGTTATTTCCCTGTAAAGCCGCCGCCCGTTTTTGCCAAATTTCCAAAGCTGAACCCGTTAAAACCTCTTTCAATTGCTCTTTTTGGTGTTCACTGCCAAAAGCCGCCGATTTTGCTGCTAACCAAGCTTGAATCGTCTCCTTGGCCTTTTCCTTGTCTAAGGGAGTCCTTTCCATCACCTCCGCGTTAGCCGAGGGAATTTCTAGTATGGGAGTATTTAAAGAAATCGGTAACTGTTCCCCTTGCAAGGCTGCCAAAGGAGATTGACTATCGACAATTGCCTTTACCCCCAAGGACAAAACCACGAGCGTTCCCACTAATCCTACTCCCAATATCGCCACTCGATCGAGTCGTAGTTTTCTGCGGACTGGTCGTCTCCGTTTCGGTGCGACTAGGGTAGTTTTTACCGTTTCTACGGCTGCTGGCCCGGAGTTGCCCGCTGCTGGGTGGCGCGAGCGACTAGGACGACGACGGGGGGGATTAAGTGCCGGTTGACGATCGGCTGCTGTCACCACCACACTGCCCTGAGTATAGGGGGTGAAAGTTTCCTGCTGAGGGGTGGCTCTCAGGGCAGGTACAGCAGTGCCTGTCCGCTCACCGTTAGCTCTAGCTAAAGACGGTTTTTGGGGACGAGAATGGGAAGAATAAGCAGATTCCCTCATCGGTGTCGCTCCTGGCACTGGGTTTAAATGGGTGGGGGGGGTGTGGGTTTTGAGAACATTTACTTCCGATTCTAAAGGTTCCCCAACCTTTTCTTGAACTGACACGGGAACTTTTTCGTCAGGAAAACCTGACAATTCTTCCAAATAATTTTGTACCTCTTCCTCGGCAAAATACTCTTTGAGTGAGGCTTTCCGCTCGACTAAATCACTAAAATGGCAGAAAACTTCTGTTTGTAACCAACGCTCACCGTAACGACATAACCCAGGTAGAAGATCGGGAGATTGCCCAGATTGTTCCTTAATATAATTTAATATTTCTTGCTCTTGACTTTTTTCTAAAATTGTGCTTGCTTGTTCGGTTTGACCGAGCAGCAGGGCGCAGATCGATCGCTCGATGGAAACATCCTGATGTTTTTGTAATTGCTGCAGGCGATCGCTGGCTGCCACAATAGCGGCGGGTTGTTTTTGGGCGAAACCGAGGGCAATCAAGGCATAAACCAGCAGATAATTACCCACCGCCGAGGGGCGTTCTGCCTCTTTTGCCCAGATTTTCTCCTGTTCGGCCTGAGTCAAATAAACCCGTAACTGTTGAATAAAGCGTAAAAAATTATCCACCCCCAACCCAGAGCGATCGTCGCCCTGGCCATCGATGCCACCGCGAGCGGCCAACATATCCTCCAAGAGATTTAAGCCCCGCTGACGGGCAAGACCGGGGTTTTTTTCTTGGGATAACAATTCCAGAACCTGGTAGGGACGCAAGCGATCGCAATCATGACGAATCTCGCCAGCCACTTGTGGGAACATTTGTTCTTGTTCCAAGCAGATCAGGGCCTTGGCTGCGGTGCTGGCCGCCTGTTCATAATTTTTATCCTGCCAATATTCCCGACTTAATTCCCCGTAGGCCAAAGCCAAGGTTAAGATCATATCTGGGCGAGTAGTTGGCTCCAAATCTAGATAAGTTTCAGCCAAACGAATCACTAACTCGTATTCTCCCAACTCTTGCAGGATGAGCAAAGCTCCCACCAGATCGGCGGGGGCAATGGTAATCTGGGGAGTGGGATATTCTGAGGAAGCGGCGGCCACCTCCCCACCCTGAGAATCGAGGTTTTCGGCGCTGCTATCTGGGTTGAGAAGCAGGGGATTGGGAGCGAAAAATTGGGCATCGTAATCACGACGGCGATCCGGATCACTTAACACTTGGTAAGCTTCATCTAACAAGTGCTGACGGGCAACGATCGCTGTTTGACTGTATTCTTGACGTGGCAATTGCCGTCCCCGATCGGCGTGGGCCAAATCAATCTGCTCGGCATTCACCTGAAAAGGGATTCCCAATATCCTGTAGTAGTCAAGAGGAATTCGCACGGTTAGCTGTACCTCAACTCTGGAGAGTCCTTAGTGAATTAAATGATGTAAGTGAGAGCGGAGCGAGTAAAATAACAAGATACCATCTTATCCTAGCCAATCTCTGACTGACTAAGATTAGATTTGAGAGAGAAAATACCAAGAACCCCTTGGTTTAAGACCAAAAAATTCACTGCCAGAATTCTCGAAAAATCTACCGCTTCCTCTCCCCTTGCCTTTTTGTTGTCTAAATGATACTACAGACCCTATGATTTCCGAACGTACTTTACCAACCTTTAATCCTGCTTCCATCATTATCACCAAAGCTGAAGGTCTTCGCCTATACGAGGATATGGTTTTGGGGCGGATGTTTGAAGATAAATGCGCCGAAATGTATTATCGGGGCAAAATGTTCGGTTTTGTCCATCTCTACAACGGTCAGGAAGCCATATCTAGCGGTATTGTTAAAGCCTTGCGTCAGGGAGAAGATTACGTTTCTAGTACCTATCGCGATCACGTCCACGCCCTCAGTGCTGGAGTTCCCGCTCAAGAGGTGATGGCGGAGTTATTTGGCAAAGCTACCGGTTGTAGTAAAGGACGGGGCGGCTCCATGCATATGTTTTCCGCCGAACATAAGCTTTTAGGGGGTTACGCTTTTGTGGCCGAGGGGATTCCCGTCGCTACCGGGGCGGCTTTTCAGAGTAAATACCGTCGGGAAGCCATGGGTGATGCCAGTGCCGATCAGGTAACGGTCTGTTTCTTTGGGGATGGGGCGAGTAATAATGGCCAGTTTTTTGAGTGTCTGAATATGGCCGCCCTCTGGAAGTTGCCGATTATCTATGTGGTGGAAAATAATAAGTGGGCGATCGGAATGGCCCACGATCGAGCCACTTCTCAACCGGAAATCTATAAAAAAGCCAGTGTTTTTAGTATGGTCGGTGTGGAAGTGGACGGTATGGATGTGGTCGCCGTTCATGCCGCCGCCAGAGAAGCCGTGGCCCGCGCCCGCGCCGGTGAGGGGCCGACTTTGATTGAGGCCTTAACCTATCGTTTCCGGGGTCACTCTCTAGCAGATCCCGACGAGTTACGCAGTGCTGACGAGAAACAATTCTGGGGCGAAAGAGATCCGATCACTCGCTTTGCCGCCTACCTCTACGAGCGAGATCTGGCCACGAGAGAAGAATTAAAAGAAATCGAGGAGAAAATTCAAGCTGAAATCGAGGCAGCGGTTAAATTTGCCGAATCTAGCCCCGAACCCGATCCTAGTGAACTAACTCGCTTTATTTTCGCCGAAGACGAGTAATTTCAGTGATCAGTTACCAGTTATTCAGAGTTGAGTTTTCAGTTCACTGATCACTGATTAGTGATCACTGATTACTTAAGGTATTCTATGAGGGGGAGCAGCAAAATCCCGCCTTGAATCTGGTTGCTGTTGAAAAAATCCGTAAAAAATAGTTGCGCTCTTGTATAATTCGCTAAAATCCAGAGAAATAGCTTTTGCCATGGCGACTACAGAAGCATTGAACCCCAGTCAGTTCGCATTCTTAACCAACCTCACCGCTGATCGTTCAAGTTCACCCAACCCACAAGAAGAAATGGACAAAGTTATCATTCTCGTTAATGCCGAAGCTCAAGCCAGTGGTCAGATGTCTCGGCTATCGCCCGTTACCGAAAAAATGGTGATTGCTTTAAAAAATGCGGTTCCTAAATCCCTGGCGGTGGAGGTGACGGGGACGGCTTCCTTGTGGTCAAAAATGGAGTCGGGTAAAACCGGCCAAAATAATTTAATCTGGTGTCCCTTAACAATTCAATTGCCCAATTGGGTGAATTTTCCGGGTAAAAAAGTTTATCAAGCTTGTCGGGATATCGAAGAAAGACGCGCTTGGGTTGCCCATACCCTGCACTATAAAACCAGTCAGGGAGATTCTTCTTTTGGGGATCTTTGGTTGCCGATCACGGTGACATCTAAAGGTTTAGAATACGGTGAGGTAATCGGGGAGGGTATGATCCCTAACTCCTACAGTCAGCCGATTAGTCTAGAAAGAGAGAGTCTTAAGTCTTTATATCGGCTGGCAGCGCAATTACTGGATAATTTACAGGCTCCTGCTTCTGTTTATTTGCTACAGTTTCGTTTGGCTCATCGGGAAGTGGTTTTTGATCGTCTCTGGCCTTTTCCTGCCGCACCTGCGATCGCTTCCCTACGCGGTCAACAGACGGATCTCTATGCAGCCTACTGGAATTGTTTACGTCGGCAAGCAATGGTCGATCATTCCTTGGCTATTTAATCCAATAGCAAAGAAAAACTGTCCAACTTTGGCCACAATAGCGATCAATCCCTAAACTATCTAGGGGGATAGAAAATCTACCTTTTCACCGATAGGTTATTGTCCGAATGCTTCGCCCCTACAGGACGCGGGCCGATGAAGACGCAAGGTTTTGAACGACGATTCTCTCAAAATCTTGCACCTGTGGGAGCGAGAAAAGCCCCAAAACCTTTACTTTGCCTACATTTCAAATTTATTCAGCAAACCCTATCTAAAATTAAATCCCTGACGATGTTAGCGATCGCAAATTCACTATAAAAACTTCTGGAGGGGATGTAAGACCAAAAGCTGGGCGTAAGTTCGTCTTAAGGCAGTCCCCCGTGAAATAGGAAGCTCTCAACGACCTTGAGAGTAGTTCAAAGGCACTGTCTAGTAGTAATCTATTAAGTTGACAAAAGGGATACTTTAGCAGAATATTTAGAGCGTAGCGGCCGCCATAAAAACACGGCTTTTGTCCGTTCAACCTCTCGAAAATGCCGAAATATTCGCTAATTATCCCGATTTATAACGAGGAAGAAACCATTCCAGAACTCTATCGCCGTGTCAGTGATGTCATGGATAGTTTAGATGATTCTGTGGAACTGATTCTGATTAATGATGGCAGTCGGGACCGTTCCTTAAATTTAATGCGGGAACTACAGGAAAGAGATGCTAGGGTCTGTTACATTAGCTTTGCTCGTAACTTTGGCCATCAGGCAGCAGTAACAGCAGGACTTAATTTTGCTAGGGGTCAAGTTATTGTTGTCCTCGATGCCGACTTGCAAGATCCACCGGAATTGATTCCCAAAATGATTGAGTCTTGGCAAGCAGGTTATCATGTGGTTTACGCCCAGAGAACAAAACGGAAAAAAGAAAGTTGGTTTAAACGCCTAACTGCCTACGTTTTCTATAGATTGCTGCGACAATTAGCCGACGTGGATATCCCTGCGGACACGGGGGATTTTTGTCTGATGGATCGTCAGGTGGTGGAAGTATTAAATTCTATGCCAGAACGGAATCGTTATATTCGCGGTTTGCGCGCTTGGATTGGTTTCCGACAAACTGCTGTTAAATTTGAGCGGGATCCCCGGTTTGCTGGCGAAGTCAAATACACTTTTAAAAAATCCCTAGCTTTAGCGGTTAATAGCTTGGTGTCTTTTTCTAAGATTCCCCTGCGTATTTCCACTTATTTAGGCTTATTTTCTGCTTTAATTGCCCTGTTGATGGCTTTACTGGTTCTCTACTGGCGCTTACAGCAACCCGACTCTCCCGTTACTGGTTTAGCTACTATCTTGATCGCTGTGTTTTTCTTGGGTTCAGTACAATTGATCAGTATTGGCATATTAGGGGAATACATCGGGCGAATTTACGAAGAAGTTAAAGGCAGACCAGCCTATACAATCGCTGAGATCGCTGGGTTGGAAATTAATTAAACCTTCCCAACAACTATCAATTAATTCTTGTCGATTAAAGATTTTGTTAACTTCTTAAATAAGCAATAAGCTGTTGACTATCTAAATTACTGGTTAAGACCGTCTATGATCGAGGAGAGAGGGTTTGATCATTTGTCCTAAAATTTCTAATAGGCAGTGCAGCTTACCCCATTCGTACAAAAAAATTAGCAGAGCAGCTAATAGAAATTAAACTCCAATAGCAGAGAAAAACTGTCTAACTTTGCCCACAACAGCGATCGATCCCTAAACTATCTAAAATTAAATCACTAACGGCGTTAGCGATGGCAAATTCACTATAAAAACTTTCGCGGAAATCAAAAGCTTGCATCTCGGTAACGATCGCAATCACCAAGTTACCGAGATCGTTTTCCCCTTCCAAACGCTGACGCAGAAAAATTTGACTAGCACGTTCAGCGATAGTATCGTTAATAGCTTCGGGAATAAATTCCGCATCTAACCAACGATGCAAAGCGGTGCGCAGCCAAGTTTGTTCCTGTTGGGGGTTTTCGATCGGTGGTAAAGTAATAGGCGGAATTGGTGCGGGATGATCGGGCATAATTAGAGAATGATCAGGCTACGAGACTGAATTCTTGGGGGGAGTTGTGGATACCGCCTCTATTATACAAGGATACGCACGCGGTTACTTTCTCATGGCTGATGAGGGGGGGCGATTGGATTGGTATTCTAGTAAAAATCGCGCTCTTATTCCTCTAGATCGGCGTTTTAGGTATCCCAAGTCCCTAAAACGAGTTTTGAATCAAAATCGCTTTACCGTGGCTATTAACCGCGATTTTGCTGGGGTTTGTGCCGGTTGTGCCGATCGCTCGCTGACTTGGATTTCCCCGGAGTTAATCCAAATCTATCAGCAATTACACCAAGCCGGTTGGGCCTACAGTTTCGAGACTTGGCAAGGGGATCAATTAGCGGGGGGGATTTTAGGTTTAGCAATTCGCGGGGTTTTTATCGGAGAATCGATGTTTTATAAAATTCCCGATGGTTCTAAGGTAGCCATGGTCAAGTTAGTTGAACACCTCAGAGAACGGGATTTCTGTCTATTTGATGCCCAAATGCAAAATCCCCATCTGGCTAGATTTGGGTCCTATACTATCCCCGAAAAAGAATATCATCTCCTATTGAAAAGCGCTCTGTTGAAGCATTGCCATTTTGTTTAAGTATTGTTTCCGATTGTAAGTAGCTAGACACAATCTAAGTACAGGACAAGGTGGCGCATCTTAACAATTTTTGACAAAATCAACTTTGTCTGAGTTGCTTACCCAGTCGGCGATTTAGGCATATTTGAGGAGAATTGGCCATCTCAATTGTTAAGCAAAAATCGACCAAATGTTAAGATTTCGTAACTATTTTGATTGACTTGTATAGCAAAAAATGGGTTATTTAGGACGCTTTCAATTTTCAAACTCTTATCGGTCAAGGGTTTCAGCGATTGATTGTCCTAACCACCCCGATCTTTGCTATATCACCTGAAATGCCCATGAGGATCACAAAATTGGCCAATTGTCAATAGCTTTTGAGATGCTCTCATCCTGATTGGCGCGAGTTATGCTATACTATAAGCTTAGGCTTTTCGTTACTTGGCATGATTCGATCAGGGGGCATAAATCGAAGCAATGTCTTTCTGTGTAAGGGTTTTATCCTTTATAACCCCCCTCCATTGCATAACACAAACCGAAGAGCCTAAACTGCTAAAAGCTGAACTTTTTCTGGATCGGCTAGAAGAAATCACAGACCAAGCTTCTGACGGTATTCAGAAAGCCAAGCTTTAAACCGTTCGCAGTACCCAAATCAAACTATCTCTTTCATTTAATCAACTCAAACTACTGGAGAGGCTCATGGTTGAAACTACAAACAAACTCAAAAAGTTTACGATTTTACATTCCAATGATATGCACGGCGACTTTTTAGCGGAGGCTAAAACTGGACAAGGTGGTTTGATCGGCGGGTTATCATTGCTTTCTGGTTATATCAATCAAGTGCGTCAAACGGAAAAAAATACACTTTATGTTATTTCAGGTGATATGCTTCAAGGTTCGATGATTGATACCGAATTTAAAGGCTTATCAACCATGGAAATTATGAATTACCTAGCACCTAATGTAGTGACTTTAGGAAACCACGAATTAGACTATGGCTTTCCTCATTTGCTCTTCTTAGAAAAAATGGCAAACTTTCCTATTGTTAATGCCAACTTGTACATTAAAAAGTACGGTAAAAGGTTGATGAACCCCTATATCATCCTCAATGTAGATGGATTTGATGTTATGTTCATTGGTATTGTCACCGAAGAGGTTCTTAGTGCCTTAAAGCTGGACAAAAGCATTGGTACATTTGTTGGACTAGAAGATGCGGCGGCTGAAGTTGGTAAGATCTGTAATACCTACAAAAATGAAGATATTGATTTGACAATACTCCTAACTCACATTGGTTTTGAAGAGGATCAAAAGTTAGCGGCTATGTTAGACCCTGAGTGGGGGGTGGACATGATCATTGGTGGACATTCTCATACACTTTTAGAACAGCCTGCCCAAGTAAACAACATTTTAATCACCCAGGCCGCCGTTGGGACTGATCAGATCGGACGTTTCGATATTACAGTAGACGACGATACGAACAGCATTGTCGAATGGAAATGGGAACTTATTCCTATTAATGATCAGGTAGCTAGTCCTGACGTAGATTTGCAAAATTTTATCAATACCTACAAAGAACAAGTAGATCGCAAGTACAATCGTATTGTTAGCCGTTTAAATCGTCAATTGACTCATCCCGTGCGCGAACAAGAAACTGAGTTAGGTAATTTAATCGCTGATATCTTCTTAGAAATAGATACGATTGATGTCGTGCTTGTCGGTAGTGGTTCCATACGAGGTAAAGAATTAGGGCCTGTGGTCACTCTTGAAGATCTTAAGAAGGTTTATCCCTATGATGGTTCTCTTTATAAAATTAAAGTTACTGGAGCGCAACTGACAAAGGTATTTACCCATTTTCTGCGCCCAGAAAACAGAAAGCCTGGGGAAAGTCAATGTTATCAAATCAGCAAAGGTGTTCGAGTAGTTTATAACAATACTAAGAAAGCAATTGAATCTTTCAGTATTAATGAACAACCTGTAGAGGCTGATCGTTTATATGTAATCTGCGTGCAAGATTATCATTATCAAAATTCACTGAAGAGTTTGAATCTCACGCCTGAAGAAATAGCTAACGCTAAAGTTGTTACTACTTCAAGCCAAGGTGTTCTTGAAGAATATTTAAGTACTCATCAACTTCTTGACGGTCAAGTGGAAGGACGCTGGACTTTTGTTAACTAGAGTTTATGACTCTAGCAAATTCGTGAAGCGTCTGAATGGAAACGATGTGTAGGGTTAATTCATGAATTAACCCTACAATTTTTTTACTTCTAATTAGTTAAGCGTCTGGTACTAAATTCGGTTATTAAAGACTGATTATCTATTCCCATTTTGCTGTTCGGCTATCCTGATATGTAGCCTATACTCGACGGATTTAGTATTAAACATCCGAAGTAACCGTGAGCGGCGATGCTGTATGCTTTTTTTATGTTAATGGATTCTTTAAATCCTTTTATAATCCCTATTATTCGAGTTCTTGAGGTTCAATAACCAACTTAATTCCCTGAATAATTAATTTGATTTTTTTCCTTGTGGTTCTCCTAAATCAATCCAATAAATATCACCTTGAAAAATCGTCATATTTACTCAGATAATTGGCGTTGATGATGGCGTATTCCCTCTGACATCAAAGTTTCTGATTTGTCCAATCCATCACTATAAGCTTCATTCCAACTATCTATTAATCGTTGTTTGGTTGTTTTTTGATCATTCAATCCTAATTGTTGATGTAACTGTTCTAATAACCATTTTTTATCTTCAAGAGAACAGTCTCGTAACTTTTGTTCCAGTTCAATAATTTGAGGGGATATCATAAAATTAACTCCATTTAACATTGAGCTATATCATAATTCTAACAACAAAAAAGCACCCCCTCGCGGGAGTGCCTTTTCGTTCAGACTAGAACTTAACCATTGATAGCAGGAGCAGTCAGAGCTACAGGAGCCTGTTCACCACTAGCCAAGTCTAAGGGGAAGTTGTGAGCGTTGCGCTCGTGCATTACTTCCATACCGATACCAGCGCGGTTTAACACATCGGCCCAAGTACCGATTACACGACCTTGAGAATCGAGAATCGACTG